>PXDR01000307.1 GCA_003566335.1 Cyanobacteria bacterium T3Sed10_344R1 | reverse complement strand
TTCACCACCCAGACACCGCCGCCGCTGCTGGCATGGGCACCGGCAGCATCGCCCAGCTACTACTCCAAGGCGATCTCCACAAACCCGGCGTCTGGCCGGTTGAGCGAGCCCTCGCGACGGAGCAGTTTGAGGCAACGTTGGGGCAGCGGGGGCTAGTAGTGGAGACTGGCTGTTAGCTGTTAGCTGTTAGCCGTTGGCTGAAGAGAGGGCTGGCCTTTTGTAAGGTGCATAACGCCAAGGCGAGGCTGCGCCAACGCGCAGCAATGCACCAGAGGCCAATAGCCAATAGCCAACAGCCCTCTACCTAAACCCCCGTCGCCCATTCGGATAAATCGTCGCCCAATTCGTTCGCGCCATCGCCAGCTGCTCATCCCCGACGAGCGCTCCGGTGAGGTCTGCGCCACAGAGATTGGTGCCGCGCAAGTTGGCGTTGGTTAAGCAGGCGTTGGTCAGGGTGGCTCCCCGCAAATCGGTATTTTCTAGATTGGCGTAGGTAAAGTGAGCCCGGTCAAGCTTGGCATTGCGGAAAACGGCTTGGGCTAAGTTGGTGCGGCCAAAGTTGGTGCTGGACAAAACTGCGCCCTGAAAGTTGGCCTTGGGCAACTGAGATTGGGTAAAGTTGGCCCCGGTCAGATCGACCTTGGGCAGGTTCAACACGGCAAAGGGCTGCATGGAGAAATCCCGACGGCCTTTGGCGTAGGCAATTTTGACCTCATCTGAGGTGAGTTTCTTCGGGGGGCCGACAGAGCCTCGGGTAGCTCCATTCATGCCTGCTCGGGTTGTGCTGCCCATCCGCCGTCCGCCTGCCGCAGTGGAACCTTGGCGGGTGTTCGACCGCTCCCGCCGGGCTCGAATGGCTGCCGCCATGCGGGCTGCGGGTGATGATGGGGATCCTTCGCTCAGCGGATCGATGCCAACTTGGGTTGATCCACTAGATAGGGGGCCGCTGTTGGGGCCGCCGCTGCTGGGGAACGCCATGTTCTGAGCCAAGCTGTCGAGATAAGGCTCTAGATCTAAATCCCGCAGAATCGCTTCAGCTGACTGGTAGCGATGACGAACCGAGATCTCCAGCATCTTTTGCAGCACATTGGCAAAGTGATCGCTGATGTGCACTCGATTCCGCCACAGCATTTCCCCGGTGTTGGGGTCATAGTCGAGGTCTTTGGGGGATTTGCCGGTCAGTAGGTAAATGCAGGTGACGCCAACCGCATAGAGGTCGCTGGCATAAACCGGGCGCATGGCCATTTGCTCTGGGGGCGCATAGCCTGGGGTGCCGATGGCGTAGGCGGTTAAGGCGGTTTGCTCCGTGCTGGTGGCTTTGACCGGGTTGACCTTATCTTTGACCGCGCCGAAATCGATCAGCACCAGCTTTTTGTCTTGGTCACGTCGGATGAGGTTGGCGGGCTTGATGTCTCGGTGGATCACCTCAGCGCCGTGGATGTACTGAATCATCGGCATGATTTCGCTGAGGAATTGTTTCACCCCCGCTTCGCTGAACGGGCCGCCCCGCCGTACTTCTTGCTGGAGGGTGAGGCCGTTGATGAATTCCTGAACCAGGAAAAACTCTTGCTGAATCTCAAAGTAGTCCAGCAGGCGGGGGACTTGGGGGTGGTTGCCAATTTTGCCCAGGGTTTTAGCTTCTCGCTGGAATAAATCCCGCGCCATCTGCAACACATGGGGCGAGTCAGTAGAGGGGCGGAGCTGCTTGATCACGCAGGGCGGTTTGCCTGGCAAGGACTCGTCCCGTGCCAAGAATGTCGCGCCGAACCCGCCGCGCCCTAGCGCCCTCACCATCCGATAACGCTCTCGCAGCAGCAGCTTAGACCCACAGGCTTGGCATTGAACTGCGTTGGCCGGATTTTTTGGTTGGGGACAGGCTGGGTTAATGCAATAACTCATGCTGTCTCGCTCTGGCTAAACCACCCAGGCATAATTTCTAAGAGAACCCTTGATTGGTCTCTGCCCTGACTGTAGATCTGATTCATGTTAGAGGCCACCAAAAGGAGGGGCACCCTACCCAAAGCTGCACCTAATCTTGATCAAATCTTGATCAAACGTCTAGTTGATACACAGCCAGACGACTTCTCATAGGGATGAACACAACGGGGAAAGCAAGTACTGCTAACAGAACCCACGCTGGTTAAACAAGACCCTGGTGACGATGCTTACTATGGCTACAATACTCCAACCCGACTGAAATACAGTATTCCCAGTTGCAAGGGCGAACATGATATCCATGTCAGGGTCAGTTATGTGAATCTTCGATGAAGTCAGGAAGCGGTCACTGAGGGGCGCAGGGAAGAGCTTCAGCCCAGCTTAGAGACAGTTCTCGCTGATTTGGGGTCTCAGGTTTGACCTAAGGCCCGGAGATAAGGCCAGGGATAAGGGGCACGCTGGGGCATAATCCAGTCGGGCGGGGCGGAAAGCGATCGCAAAAGCTGCCAAAATAAAGCAGTTTGCTTGCATTATCCGTCCGTCTATATCCGCCGACCTCAGACCGTTTTAGCCCCATGCGTATTTCTCTCAACTGGCTCAAAGATCTCGTAGACATTGACCTCACGCCAGAGGCGTTGGCCGATGCCCTGACCATGGCAGGCTTTGAGGTCGAGGATATTGAAGATCGTCGCACCTGGGCAGATGGGGTCGTGGTAGGTCGGGTCTGCGATCGCACCCCCCATCCCGATGCCGATAAGCTCAGCGTTTGCACCGTGGATATTGGTGCGGCG
>PXDR01000206.1 GCA_003566335.1 Cyanobacteria bacterium T3Sed10_344R1 | reverse complement strand
GTCGGGGGCAGGGGCTTCGTCTGGGTCTGGCTCATTTCCGGCCCGCAGGCTGGCAATCAGGGTGGCGAGAAAGAGGGCCATAATCCCCAAAGGCAGGGCCAGCCGTCCCACCCAGGGCGGTAAGTCTTGAATCCAGTCGGGCAAGCCACCCACGGCGGGCTCGTCAGCCTCGGCGGGCGCTACGGCATCGTCGCCGAGGGACTCGCCGCTGACTTGACGGAACTGGGGAACGCCGTTGTCGCTGCTGCTATAAATGCGATCGCCGTCGGGGGTGAAGCCGAGGCTGCGGATTGGCCCTTGCTCGGTGGTGAGGGGATTCCCCATGGGTGTGCCGTCGCGATTCCACTGGCGCAGGGTGCCGTCTTCGTCACCGCTGAGAATGCGATCGTCGCTCAGGGCCACGGCGGTGACGGGGGTTCCATTGCTGCTCAGGGGCTCGCCCACCGGCTCCCCTTGGTCATCCCACTGACGCAGATTGCCGTCACTGCCCGCTGTCACAAAGGTTGAGCCGTTGGGGCTGGCTGTCACAAAGGTTGAGCCGTTGGGGCTGGCTGCGATCGCACCAATAGCTCCCCCATCCGTCTCCACCTCGGCCACCTCATTACCCTCGGCATCCCAAAAGCGGACGGTGCCGTTGCGATCGCCCGTCACCGCCGTTTCACCATCGGGACTGAGGGCCATCGCCGTTACCGGCTGGGGCTGATTGATCGGCGCGCCGGTCGGATTCCCCGCCCCGTCAAACCGGCGCAGGCTGCCGTCCTTAGCGGCAGTCACCAGGGTTTGACCATCTCGACTAAATGCGATCGCAGCCACCGGCCCCGTATGGGCTTCAGCCACATCCCCCAGGGGCTCCCCATCCGCACTCCAACGTCGCAAGGCTCCATCTGCCCCCCCCGACACCAGACTCTCGCCATCGGGGCTAAAGGCCACCGCCGTCACCGGGCCGTTGTGGGCCGGAATTGGCTCCCCCTGGGCATTGCCCATGCCATCCAGCCGCAGCAAGCTGCCGTCGGCTAATCCCGAGATCAGCGTCTCGCCATCGGGACTGAGGGCCAACACCCCCGAACCCAAGTCAGCCGCCGCCACTGCTGCGGCCTCAGCCTCCTTTGCTTCAGCCACCGCCGCCTGACCCGGCTCTCCGGTGACAAATCCCAAGAAGCTCGCCACTGCCTGGGAGGGTTCCCCTTGATAGACATAGCTGCGGGGCTGGGAATAGGGATAGCGCTCGTCGTCGGGCAAAATGCCGTCCATCGACTGCACCCGCACCGTGTCTTGATCCAGCACTTGAGCCGCAATGGCATAGCTGATGCCGTCTGCCCCCAAGGCCCGCACCACCGCTGCCGTGTCGTCAGTGTCCAGGGTTTCGGCACTGGCCCCGGTTTCAAATGGATCGACCTGGAACACGTCGTACTCACTCAGGGCTAAGCGGGTATCGCTGTTAGCAGGCCGATCGATGAAGCGAATTGGCCCCGGTTCGCCGCCCACCTCTGCCCAGTCGGTGATTTCGCCGCGAAAAATATCGACGAATTGCAGCACCGAGAGATCCCCCTGGAACGGGTTGTCCGGCCCCAGGATGATCGCAATCTTCTCCCGGCTGACCGGCACTTCCACCAGCCCAGCCTCAATTTCGTCATCGCTCAAGGGCCGACCAATTGCCGCTAGATCCACTTCTCCGGCCTGAACCGCTGCGATCGCACTGGCCGTATCCCCGTCACTCAACTGCACCTCGGCGGACTCAAACCGATCTTGGAACTGAGCCAACACCACCTGGTTAATTGTGGCCATACTTGGAGCCACCTGTAGCCGTAGCTGGGTAGCGGCATCGGGCAGGGACTCGGGCAGGTCAAAACTGGGGGGATCGGTTTCCTTGGCCAGCAGCCCTGGAGCAGCAGTCGTTGCGATCGCAGGACTAGCCAACAATCCCAATAATAGCCACAGCATCAGCCGAGAATTTTGCCCTCGATGTTTGCGTCCGATGCCCATGA
This sequence comes from Cyanobacteria bacterium T3Sed10_344R1, assembly GCA_003566335.1. GTDB lineage: Bacteria > Cyanobacteriota > Cyanobacteriia > Phormidesmidales > Phormidesmidaceae > PXDR01. The sequence continues at coordinate 748 of PXDR01000206.1, read as the reverse complement.
GATGCCCGTCCTCAAATAACGCAACTAATGCTGCCACAGGAACCGCCGAGCGGCACAAGCAATCGGGTGCATTCTTTCTTTGCCAATCTGGCCCTCATCCCCCAGCCCCTTCTCCCAAGCCGGGAGAAGGGGAGCCAGATTCAAAGTCCTTCTCCCAACTTGGGAGAGGGATTTAGGGTGAGGGTTCCGAGACTGAGATACACGCCCCAAGCAATCTACCCTGTGGCACCGTCCTAAAGTCCATCTCAGTTTACTGCTGCCGTCCTGAAAACTTGCCGTCTCCAGCCAGGATTCCTGCACTTTGCCTAGATCCTGACGGTGTCTGCCTAGCTTTGGGGCAATTTTGCCGTCCTAAGTCTAGGACGGTGTCTAGGACGGTAACCCTCACCCTGACGCCCAAGCTAAATGTGTATTTTTGTTAGAGTAAGGCTACTAGAAAGAGCCTGCATTAAGAGGATTTAGCCTGCATGACAGCTACCCTGCCCGGACGATCTTTGCGTACCCGCGAACTGCCAGATCTCACCTACAGCGCCAGCCGCGATCGCTTTGATGCCAGTTGGGAAGCCCCCCTGGCTACCCTGCTGGGCTTGGGTCGGGCCGCAGGCGCAGACTTTATCGAGTACTTCCTAGAGCGCAGCAACTACATTAGCTGCCTCGCCGAAGAAGACGCCATCACCAGCATTTCCCCCCGACTGATTACCGGGGCCGGGGTGCGGGTGTTCTTGGGACAAGCCGACTGCTACGTCAG
>PXDR01000127.1 GCA_003566335.1 Cyanobacteria bacterium T3Sed10_344R1 | reverse complement strand
CCCGCCGCACCGCTCGGTCAAACAGCCGCAGCAGATCCAGGTGGCTAATCATTGCCATCTCGCCCAGCTTGCCCATGCGCACCCGCAGCCGCTGGGTTCGGGTGGTCTCGGGCTTAAAGTGCCCGGCAAACTCAGGGATCGGCGGTGGCGGCACCACCACGTTGTGGCCAAAGTCTGGGCCACAGACCCCACAGTGAGAACAGCCCTCGAAGGCACAGTCGGGCACTGTAGCGGCAGCTAAGGCCCGCTGTAGGTCTTCCTTCAGCCAGTTTTTGTCAATGCCGGTATCCAGGTGATCCCAGGGCAAGGGGGCATCCAGATTGGTCGTGGCTTCGGCGTCCATCACGTTCCATTCGCCGCTTTCCACCTGGCGGTATTTCCAGTCGAGGCCCGCATCTGCGATCGCACCTGTCCAGGCTCCATAGGCCCGATCTAGGCTTTCCCACCAGGCATCCATCCCCGCGCCACGCTCCCAAGCCCGGCGAACGACGGTGGAGAGTCTGCGATCGCCCCGACCGACAAAGTCCTCCATCGCCGAAATCCGCACATCGGTGAAGTTCACCTTCACCCCCCGCAGCCGCCGGAACGCCTGCCGCAGCATCTCCTGCTTACGCTCAAACTCTGAGGTAGACACCGAATGCCACTGGAACGGCGTGTGGGGCTTCGGGGTGAAATTGGAGATAGTGATGTTGAAATTGAGGGCACGGCGACCCTTGACGTAACACTCCTGCCTCAGCCAGTGCAGGGTTTCGGCAATTCCCAGCACATCCACATCGGTTTCCCCCGGCAGGCCAATCATGAAATAGAGCTTCACCTTGCTCCAGCCCTGCTCATAGGCGGTTTTTACCCCCCGCAGCAGCTCCTCATTGGTCAGCCCCTTATTCACAATGTCCCGCATTCGCTGAGTGCCCGCTTCTGGGGCAAAGGTCAGCCCCATGGGGCGGGTACCGCCAATGATGTGGGCAATATTTTCATCAAACCGATCCACCCGCTGACTCGGCAGAGACAGGGAAATGTTCTCGTGCTTCAGCCGGTTCTTCACCTCTACTCCTAGGGCGGGCAAGGCTAGATAATCCGAGCAACTGAGGGACAGCAGGGAAAACTCGTTGTAGCCCGTGGCCTGCATCCCAGACTCAATCGCCTCCACCACCGTGTCAGGATCCACATCCCGCGCCGGACGGGTCAGCATCCCCGGTTGGCAAAAGCGACAGCCTCGGGTGCAGCCCCGGCGGATTTCCATGGTCAGCCGGTCGTGAACTGTCTCCACATAGGGCACCAGTCCCGTGGCGTAGGCCGGAATTGGATCCGCCACCCGCCGCAGCACCTTAGACGGCACATCGGGCCGATTGGGATGGACAGAGCCATCCGCCGCCATGTCGTAAAACCGAGGCACATAGACCCCCGGCACCTGGGCCAAGTCCAGCAGTAGGGCTTCCCGATCCAGCTGAGCCGCTTTGCCCTGCTCTAGCACCAGACCAATCTCCGCCAGCACCTCTTCGCCATCCCCGAGGGCAATGAAGTCAAAGAAATCCGCGTAAGGTTCAGGGTTAGAGGTGGCCGTTTGCCCCCCGGCAAACACTAAAGGCCAACTGCCCTGGCCTACTTGCCAAGGGCCGTCGGCCTGCCGCTCGCGCCAGGTGAGTGGAATCCCAGCCAGGTCGAGCATTTCCAGAATATTGGTTGCCCCCAGCTCGTAGCTGAGGCTGAAGCCCAGAATGTCGAAGTCAATGAGCGAGCGACGGGACTCCACCGCAAACAGCGGTGTCTGGCTCTGGCGCAGCTTGTCGGCTAAATCAGCCGCAGGCAAGTAAGCCCGGTCGCACAACTGCCGAGGTTGGGCATTCAGAATGCTGTAGAGAATGATGTGGCCCAGGTTAGATGCCCCGACCTCATACACCTCGGGATAAGTCAGCACCCAGCGGATGGCGGCTTGCTCCCAGGGCTTATGAACTGCCCCTAGCTCATTGCCCAAATAGCGGGCAGGGCGGGCAATTTCAGGTGTAATCAGTTGGTCAACGGCAATAGACACGATTCTCTCAAACCCTGAACGACTCGCGTTTACAGGTTCTCACTATAGCGAATCACCGCAGGCAGCTTGGGAGAATGGTCAGAATTAACGGACGGTTAGTTGATGAGTCGCCCAGGAATTAAGCCGCCATGGCTAGCTCGGCACCTTGGGTGAGGCCAAATGCGCCGTCGAGTTGAGTCAGTTCAAACACAATCCGAATCGAGGGGGGCACTTGCCGTAGCTGCAAGAACTTACCAGCAGCTTGGGCCGCCCGCAAGCTCGCTGCCAGGGCAATCAGGCCCGCGCTGTCCATGGACTCAACTTGGCTTAGATCCACAACCACCCCACCACACTGCTCTGAAGAGAGGGCAGCTAAGAGTTCTTGCCGAACCGCATCAGCATTGGCAGCGTTCAAAGCACCGGTCGGCTGGGCCACGGTAGTGGAAGACAGAAACGTTTTCATCACCTTTGACTCCTGACAAATATCACTGATGTATACTATCAGGTGCTGAAAACCGCTGACTGACCAAAGAAATTGGGTTAGGTCGGTTTAAAAGCAACTGATGTCCCAACGTTAAGCGGCATTTCTAAATTCAGCCTAGGTATTCCCCTGGCATTCTTCCAATCTTGATTAGAAGTCAAGTCTGTATAAAGTTTTGAGCAAGTAGATTTACGGAAAAGGGATTTAGCTACCCAGGAGACAGAAATTCGCAAATTCTTCTTTTCTGG
>PXDR01000270.1 GCA_003566335.1 Cyanobacteria bacterium T3Sed10_344R1 | reverse complement strand
TGAATCCAGCTATCCCGCACCCGGTCTACAGTTTTCGCCACCGTGGCCGGTTCCAGCCCTGCCTCAGCCACGAGTTTTTTGGCGAGACCAGGCCAGCCCTGGGTAATCTCAGCTTCGCTCAACCCCTGGGCCAACGCCTGAATCACCACCGGCATTTCCCACCCGGTTTCGACAATCGGGCGCAAGCGGTAAAACGCCTCGGCAAACCCTGCGGGTGGATCTGGCGGCAGCGCCTCCCCGGCTGGATCCCAGCCAGGGGTGGCAAAGCACTGGCTATAGGCTCGCCAGGCGGTTTGGAAATATTCAATCAAGCCATCGCAGATCACGCCGTCAAAATCGAAGGCGATCAGTTTAGGGGAGTCGGGAACGGCCATGGAGCAAGACGGGAAGACTGCTTCTTCAGCTTATCGGCAAGGGGAGGGCGTCGGGGCGGCTGGGGCGTAAAGCGTGTCAGCCGTCAGGGCTTCTGTCCCAGCTGAGGACAAACGTTCGATTTGCGATCGCTGGGGCGTCACCGGCAGCCAGACCTCAAAAGCAGTCCCTCGCTTGACGTCCCCGATCTCAATCCAGGGAGACTCTAGCCGCAACATCCCCTGATGTTTCTCCTGCACAATTTGATGGCTAATCGGTAGACCTAGACCCGTGCCCTTACCCACGGGCTTCGTCGTAAAGAAATCCTCAAACACCCGCTGCTGAACTGCTGCCGGGATGCCGGAACCATTGTCGGCAATCCGAATCATCACCCAGTCCTGCAATCGGTTTGGCGCTTGTTCGCGGAGGGCAAGGGGACTGGCGACCTGATCGGGAAGTTGTTTGTGCCGGGTGGTGGTGATGGTAATTTGCGGCTCCCAGGGCCGATCGGGCATCATGGCTAGCCCCTCTTTGTAGTGGTTCGAGAGCCCGCTAACTTGGGCCAGTTGCCCGTCGTAGTCCAGCAGGGCATCCACCGCATTGCTGATTAAGTTCATCAACACCTGACCTATTTGGCCGGGGTAGCACTCAACCTCGGGCAGGGTGCCGTATTGCTTAATCACCAAAATCCCGTCTTTCAGCCGATTGTTGAGAATCAGCAGCGTGCCGTCAATGCTCTCGTGCAGGTCAATCCGATGGCGCTGGCTTTCATCCATGCGCGAAAATCCCCGCAGACTGGTCACCAGGTTCCGCAGGCGATCTGTGCCTGTGGTCAGGCTGCTGATCACATTGGGAAAGTCCGAGCGCACAAAGTCCAGATCCACTTCGTTGCGTAGGGCAACTAGATCCTCGCCTGGCTCAGGATACTGGGCTTCGTAAGCCTGAATCACCTGAATCAGGTCGTTGCAATAGTTGTCCAGGTACTTCAAATTGCCCCAGATGAAGTTCACCGGATTGCGAATCTCGTGGGCAATCCCGGCCATCAGCTTGCCCAGGCTGGCCATTTTCTCGGCCTGCATCACCTCTGATCGGGTCTTCTCCCGCAGCATATCTTCCGTGATTTGCAGCACCGCTGATTGGGCAATCAGCAGGTCGTGCATGTCCAGCAGCCGGTAGACCCCAGGGGACAACTCCACTACTAGCGGCTCATAGATCAAATCCGCTGAGCGGGCGACCGCCTGGGCCGCAGCCGGTTTAATTTGCAGCGAACCGGACACCATCAAAGGCTCTAACTGAGCGCCAAATTGCATGTGGCGATATAGGGTGGCCACAGGGCGCTGCAAAAACAGCTCTCGGCCATAGGCGCGGCTCATCGCCACCACAAACCGCCGCCGGGACATCATGCCCAGCAGGCTGCCGTCTTGCCACAGCAACACCCCAGGCAGGGTAGGGTCGCGGTCAAATTGGTCGAAAATTACTTCGCCGTAGCGATCCACGTCCACGCTGAAATCATGCAGGCGTAGATCTGCCAGGGTTGAGTCAATCCGAAGCGAGGCCATCAGTCATTTATGGAGAAGAGTTATACCGGCGTAGACACACAGCTATTGCGGCGAATTTGCCCTGCCTAACCTACCATCCCCGTTTGGGGCGGGTATAGGCACCAGCCGTTAAGCTCTGGTTAACGCGGGTTAAGTTCTATCCCTTTTCCACCAATTCCTTTTCCACCGATCCGCTTCCACCGATCCGCATTTCACCAAACCCATTCCACCAACCTGCTACTGCTTGGTTCCTTGACTGGTGAGGCTAAAGGCGCGGAAATGCTGGGCCTGTTCTTCAATGCGGGTGGCGATGCGATCGCACACCAGAGTACAGAGCTCAAAAATCAGATCATCTGTGACGCTGTAGAACGCTGAGGTGCCCTCCGTCCGCCGGGTGAGAATCCCCACCTGCAGCATTACCTTCAAATGCTTCGACACATTGGCTTGGCTGGTAGCGGTCGCCTGCACCAAATCTTGGACACACCGTTCCCCATCTCGCAGCAAGTTCAGCAGCCGTAAGCGCATCGGCTCACTCAAGACGCTGAAATACTCCGCGACCTGCTGTACAACCTCCGGCGGCACAGGCTCCATCAATACAGGTGGCACAGGCTCCATTGGGGCATTCCTCAATGAGGTGAATCGAGAGCGATCCCCGATATTTTAGCAGTACACCCATAGATGCCAATACAGTAATTGATCCCAACCGTGATCAATCCCTGACTGTTCGGTCTTTTGTGGGCATCGCCTGGGGCTGGTCAAGGCCATAAACCACAATCGGCTGATCGTAATTTATCCCACGGGTTTTGATCAGTCAGGGACTCGCTCTAAATCTGCACCAGTCTAAATCTGCAACCTCAATCAGTGCCTAGGACGACTGAGAAGGCTCCACAGACTCTGGCGAGGACGGAATGGCTTCTAGCGGTGACTCTGGCGGAGACTGCCGGTCAAACACCAGTCGCAGCAGGGGCGGAGCCAAGAAGGTCGTAAAGATAACCATGACAATGATGGCCGCATCTAACGATTCCGACAGCACGCCGCTGGCCGCGCCCACGCCAGCAAAAACCAGCCCCACTTCTCCTCGGGGCACCATGCCAACTCCGACCGCCAAGCGGTTAATCCCCGGTTGGCCAAAGATGGCAAACCCGGCCACGACTTTACCAATTAAGGCAACGACAACGAGAAAAGAGGCAATGATCAAGCCTGGACGGTTCGCGGGCTCTAAGGGATTCAGCACGCTGATGTCAGTACGCGCCCCCACTGAGACAAAGAACACCGGCACCAGCATGTCGGCAATCGGGCTGATTTGCTCTTCTAGCTCTTTGCGCTTCGAGGTTTCTGCCAACACCAGGCCAGCGGCAAATGCCCCCAAAATCGCTTCGAGTTGAATGGCCGCCGCAATGTAAGAGAGGACAAACGCAAACACCAAAGAGGTCAGAATCAACTGGCCTCGGGTCTGCATATTGTCCACTAGCCCGACAAAAAACGGGTTGAGCAAACGCCCAATTAAGATTGCGCCAACTAAGAAGGTGGCGGCTGACACAATCAGGGTGACCACGTTGAGAATCTGGATCTCGCCAGTTTTTGCCAGACTGGCTACCACCGCCAGCACGATAATGCCTAACACGTCGTCGAGTACCGCAGCCCCGATAATGATTTGGCCTTCTTTTGAGGTAAGTTTTTGCATTTCTGCCAGCACTTTGGCGGTAATGCCAATGCTGGTGGCCGTTAGGGCCGCCCCGGCAAAAATGGCCGGAATGGTCGGCACCCCAAACAGCAAAATCAGGCCCGCAGTCCCGGCGACAAAGGGCACAACCACCCCGACAACCGCGACGGAGACAGCTTGGGGGCCGACTCGAATCAGTTCTTTGAGGTCGGACTCTAGGCCAATTTCAAATAGCAGAATAATCACCCCTAGCTCTGCCAGCACCGAGATGACTTCGCTTTCTCCACTGAAGACAGCCGCTAAGGCGTCGGGCTGAAGATTGCTGGTGGCTTGAATCAGCCCCATAATCACGGAGTTACTAGGGTCAGCAGCTCCTTCGGGGAAGACAATTAGGTGCAGGGCCGAAACCCCGACAATCACCCCGCCGACTAACTCGCCGAGCACCGCAGGCAGGTTAATCCGGGCGCAGATTTCGCCCCCTAACTTGGCCGCGAAGTAGACGGTGATGAGGCTAAGCAGGACGCCAGCCAGCACCAGCGGGCCAGTTTCGGCTTCTGTGGCTTCAGCCAGGAGCGGGCTTGGCCCAAGACTGTAGGCGGTGTGGGCTAGTTGGCTCAGGGGCGTCGCCAGTGCCCATTCAGGGAAATCAACCATCAAGTCCGTAGAACTCATCCCGTTCAATCTACCGAAGTTTGGCTCTCCTCGGAGTCAATGATGAACAGGTTTGTTGTAGAACACAACGCAGGTTATGTCTGATTTCGGCAGGCTCTCCGGGAAATTAGAGGGATCTCTGGGGGCTCAAGATGGGAATTAGCGCTTGCGGGCTAGGGCAAGGCCATCGGCAATGGGCACGAGGCTGAGACTAATCCGGGAATCTTGATGGAGTTTTTCGTTGAGATCTCGCAGGGTCTGGGTGCGGCGGCTGGTGTCGGTTGGGTCAGCCACTCGGCCCGACCAGAGCATATTGTCTAGGACAATCAGCCCCCCGGATCGCACCAACACCAGGGCACGTTCGTAGTAGTCGTCATAGCTGCTTTTATCGGCGTCGATAAAGGCAAAGTCAAACTGGTCGGCTTCCCCAGCGGCAATCAGCCCATCTAGGGTGTCTAGGGCGGGAGCGATCCGTAGGTTAATCTTGGCGGCAACCCCGGCCTGTTGCCAATAGCGTTGGGCGATCGCAGTGTAGTCTTCGCTGACATCGCAAGCCACCACCTCACCCTCTCGGGGTAACGCCAGGGCCACCGCTAGGGCGCTATAGCCAGTAAAGACGCCAATTTCTAGGGTGCGCTTTGCGCCAATTAACTCCACCAGCAAGGCCATGAACTGCCCCTGTTCTGGGGCAATCTGCATTTGACCCATGGGGTGCTGAGCAGTTTCTTGGCGCAGGGCAGCTAAAACTGGCGGCTCTCGTAGGGAATGGCGCAATAAGTAGTCGTACAGAGCAGCGTCTAGATTTAAGGTTTGATTAGACATGAGCCTTTAGTTTGAGGGATTTGGGTGGGATCTGGGCGGGATCTGGGGCTAGGACGGAGACTAGCCAACCCAAAAAGTTTGCTACCCTCTGGGAATCAGTGTCGCCTTTTTTGCGATCGCAGTTCTGAGATGCTGGGGTTTTGAGATCCTGTTCCTGAGATCCCATTTTTGAGATCACGTCATGGATTCGCTTCATGGATGATGGCTCGTTTGTGCAGGTTTCGGCCATGACCGGCTGGGTGATTGGCGTCAGCCACGTCGCTGATCACGGCTATCGCTGCTGGCTGATTAACCCAGACCTAGATGTGTTGAGTGATGGCACGGTGTACAGCACCAGCAGTGCGGCGATGTCAGCGGGGCGAGCCTTTGTGTCCCGCCATGCTTGAAACCCAAGCAGCCCACCCTAGCGGTGAATCCAGCGTTCTAAAGCTTTAAATTGGCTCAGCACCACCCAGCCCAGCCCAGCTCCTAGAATCGCCAACAGCCAGAGCCCCATCCCGGCGGCGATGCCCACCGCTGCGGCTAGCCAGATGCTGGCGGCGGTCGTTACCCCCTGGGCCACCAAATGTTGATCGGTACGGCGAGGCTGATGCAGAATCACGCCGCCGCCGATAAAGCCAACTCCGGTGACGACTCCTTGAATCACCCGAGAGAGTTGGCCCCAGTCCTGGGATGGTAGTCCTGCCTGAATTGGAATCAGCACGAATAGCGCTGCCCCCAGGCTGACTAAAATATGGGTGCGGAGACCAGCGGCATGGCGCTGACGTTCACGCTCTATGCCAATGATGCCGCCGACGATGAGGGCGCAGCCTAGGTGCAGCAGAAGGTCAAGCTGAGTTGCGATCGCAGGAGCAGAATTCATCAATTCAACATACCGAAGTCAACATCCCGAAAACGAGGGAACTGGGGTTAGAGGTGGCGCGTCCAGCCGATCAAGAACCGCGATGATAAGGTTTGGAATGTAGTTTGGGGCGATTGGCCCGGGGACTTGGGGCATGGTAATCAATCGACGGCAGTTTTTGATTGCGGGTGGCCTAGCTGTGGGCAGCGGCGCAACTGGGTTAGCTCGGTGGGTGCGATCGCAGCCCAGTCTGGACGGGATGCTCCCCGCAGATTCCCCGGCGATAACTGCCGATCCGGTGCGCCCCAGCGCTCCCGCCCCCGTGGGTTTTGCTGCCCCGTCCAAAGGGGATGTGCGACTTGTGGTGATCAGCGACCTCAACAGCAGCTTTGGCTCTACAGACTATCTGCCGGTGGTGACGGATGCGATCGCAAAAATCCCCGACTGGCAGCCCGATCTAGTGATCTGCGGCGGTGACATGATTGCCGGACAAAAGCGAGAGCACAGCCGCGCCCAAATTGACGCCATGTGGGCCGGGTTTGACCGCGACATTTATCAACCCCTACGCCAGGCTGATCTGCCCTTTGCCTTCACCTTCGGCAACCACGACGCCTCCAGCATTACCCAGAACGGTCAGTTTGTCTTTGAGCGCGATCGCCAAGGGGCTGCTGCCTACTGGGCCAATCAAAATCCAGGGCTGAACTGGATTGACCGCAGCGGCTATCCCTTCTACTTCAGCTTTGAGCACCAGGGTATCTTTTACATCTCCTGGGATGCCTCCTCCGCTAACGTGCCCCCAGAACAGGTGTCCTGGGCCGAACGCGCCCTTGCCAGCGACGCCGCCCAACAGGCCAAACTACGGATTGCCCTAGGCCACCTGTCCTTTTACGGCATCTCTCAAGGTCGCGATCGCCCTGGGGAAATCCTCAACCGCAGCGCCGAACTCCAAGCATTGCTGCGACGCTACCAGGTTCACACCTACATCAGCGGCCACCAGCACGCCTATTTCCCCGCCGCCAATGGTGACCTACAACTCCTTCACTGTGGTGCCTTAGGCAGTGGCCCCCGCACCTGGATTGGCAGTGAAGCCCGACCGATTCATACCCTGACGGTTGTAGACATCGACTTAACCGCTGGAGCCACCACCTACACCACCTACGACATGATCAGCCGCCAGGTAATTACTCCCGCCCAGTTGCCCCAGCGTTTGAGCGGCCCAACCGGCACCGTGGCCCGCTATGACTTGGTGCGATCGCTGTAATCCTGGTGGTTCCCGCCTAACGCAAGAACCGATCCAGTGCTGCTTTCAGTTCTTCTAGTTCGGCTTCAATATTGCCCTCAACGGCAGCGCGACTGACGCACTCGCTCAGGTGTTCGTCCAAAATCAGTCGCGCCACCCGATCCAGGGCTCCACGCACGGCAGCCACCTGAACCAGCACATCCGGGCAGGGGCGACTTTCTTGCACCATAGTTTTGATGCCGCGAATGTGGCCTTCAATCCGGGCGAGGCGGTTGACCACCCGGCGCAGGGACTCTTCGCTGTGGACATGGGGATGAAGCGGAGACTGCTCTTCGTGGGGATGCGCCCCAGGCAATGCCCGAAGGCTATCGCTATCGCCGTCTGCTGTCGTGGAAGAATTAGGCATAGAACGTCTTAAAAAATGGATAGTTTTCTTGGCGTCTTGCCTAGTGCTCTGTCAATCCTAGATTTTAGGATCACAAAGACGCTTGAAGAACCTTCGACAAGTTGCTCCTTTGGAGCCGCTGCGCGAACAGGTTGACCGGACTCATAAACGTTCGGGCTGAGCCTGTCGAAGCCCTAATTCTTAGTCTTGACGCTTCACTAGGCTAGTCTTCAAAATCTGAGAGTTCTGCCAGTTCTTGCAGAGACAACATTCCAGTGTAGAGTTCTCCGTCAATTTCCCACGAGGGATACCCTTCTAAATCTTGAGCAGCACAGCGTTCTGGCTCTGGGTTCTCGCCGTCGGGATCGCATTCGACGTAGGGCAACTCGGCGGCAGCATCGCCAAACATCTCTTTTTGTTCGGCACAGAACGGGCACCAGTAGGCTCCGTACATCACCGCCCCAGTCTCTTGGAGGTGAGTGGCCAAAGACTGCTCAAAAGTAAGGTCAGCGTTGGTACTGGCAGCTTCATTGCTCGGGGTGGTGCCAGGAGCCGTTTCGGACAATCCGTTTGCGCCACAGCCAATCAGGGTGACGGCTAGCAGGGGCAGCCCGAGCCCTTTCAGCAGTCGGCTTCCTGTCGCAGCGCCAACTCTAGAAAAAATAGGCCGTGGAAGTTTGAATGACATCCCTTCAGAATATGCCTTTAGCACATGACATAAAGTGTCCTTTTACCATAGCAAAGACCCATAGCAAAGACTCCCCTGACCCTACCCCAGCCCCCCAGGAAAACCGAAATTCTCAAAACCAGGATTCCCCAAATAAAATAAAGCCATCCTCTCTACCGATGAGAAACCCATTTTGACGACCGTGATGCGTGTTTTTGCTGCTGTGATCAATGCTTGGCTGATTCAGCCACTCAAGGCTGTGCTGGGGGCTGTTCTGAGAGCTGCCAGCGAGTTGATCCCTAGACCCGTGATTGCCTCCTGGCGACGGGGGGTATTGAGCCTGTTGCTGGTGGCGATGACGCTACTGGGTTGGGTGGGGCTGGGGCCAGCTACTGCCATTGCTTTAGAGGGGGCGGAGGCTCCAGCGGCAGACGTGACGCCAGACCCAGACCCGCCCACGACCCCGACCCAGGCGATCCTGAACACAACGACCTTAGCGCCGGAAAGCTTCGTTGCGATCGCAGTTCGCCAAGTCGGTGAAGCCGTTGTCCGCATTGACACAGAGCGGACGGTAACCCGTGCCAGCCGCGATCCGTTCATGGATGATCCTTTCTTTCGCGGCTTCTTTGGGGTGCCCCCAGGGCTAGAGCGGGCTCCCCAGCAAGAGCTGCTGCGGGGCCAAGGTTCCGGGTTCATCATCGACACCAACGGTGACATCCTCACCAACGCCCACGTGGTCAACGGGGCCGATCGGGTCACCGTTACCCTCAAAGATGGCCGAGAGTATGACGGCACCGTAGAAGGGGCCGACGAAGTGACAGACTTGGCCGTAATTCGCATTAACCCAGAGTCTGCGTCAGATCTGCCGATTGCCTCCTTAGGGAACTCCGACGAGATTGAGGTCGGCGACTGGGCGATCGCAGTCGGAAATCCCTTGGGCCTAGATAACACCGTCACCCTGGGCATTATCAGCACCCTAAAACGCTCCAGCGCCACGGTAGGCATTCCCGGCAAGCGCCTAGAGTTCATCCAAACCGACGCCGCCATCAACCCCGGTAACTCCGGTGGCCCATTGCTCAACGCCGCTGGGGAAGTTATCGGCATTAACACCGCTATTCGGGCTGACGCCAACGGCATCGGCTTTGCGATTCCAATCAACAAAGCCAAAGAAATCAAGGATCGCCTAGCCCGAGGCGAGCGGATCGCCCATCCTTACCTCGGGGTGCAAATTGCCACCCTGACCCCGGAAGTCGCCCAGCGCAACAACGAAGACCCCAACTCTGGGGCGATGCTGCCGGAGATTGAAGGAGTTCTGGTGCTGCGGGTGATGCCCGATACTCCTGCGGCTGAGGCTGGTCTGCGGCGCGGTGACGTGATTTTGGAAATTGAAGGGAAGCCAATTAAAACTGCTGACGCCCTGCAAATTCGGGTTGAGGAAAGTCGGGTAGGCCAAACCTTAACTGTGAAGGTTCAGCGCGGAGAGCAAATCCAGAGACTGCGGGTCAAGACGGCTGAACTGAACCAGGCGGAGTGATACCCCGGCTGGGCAAGTAGAGTCTGCCAGATCTAGGGGCAGGGTTTAAATCGGTCTACCCTGTCCCCGATCTCGATGGCTCTGAGGGTACAACCGAATCACAGCCTTCAACCTGTCCACCTCAGCGCTATCCTCAACTGCCATGCCCCAGCCTGCCCCAGCTCAAACCCTGGCCCAAGGGTTACGGCGATACTATGCGGCCAATCCTGATTTCTTACAAAATCAAGACCTCTGGGTTGGCTGGATTCGCATTCCCTGGCAGGACTTGCAGAAGCACGACATCATGCACGTGGTAACCGGCTATGGCACTAACTTGGCTGACGAGCTGCGGCTGATTGGCTTTTTGCTGACGGCGGTGACCTGGCGACGCCCCTGGTACTTTTATGTGCAAAGTTTGGGGGTGTTTGTAGAGCTTTGGGGGCGATCGCTCTTCGGTAAATCTTACGGTGGACAGTCCTTACCCCCCTGGACGGTCTGCCAACTGTACTGGGCTGGGGTGTGTCAAGGTCGTCAGGTGCGGCGCAAGATTGACGCCTACCTTGACCCAGTCCAGGTCATGACCCGCAGCCTAGCCAGCCTGCGGGCTGACTATGGCATCGCTAGCGCTGGAGCTTGGGATCGGGTGCCGTCTAATGCGCCCCCTAAAACGACTTGAGCGCTCGGTCGATTTCTCGTTTTTGCTGCTTAGCTTTGAGGGCATCGCGCTTGTCGTGGAGCTTTTTGCCCTTGCCGAGGCCAATCAAGGCTTTAATCCAGCCCCGCTTGAGGTACAGCTTCAGGGGCACTAAAGTTAACCCTTTTTGCTCCACCTTACCGATGAGTTTGCTGATTTCCTGGCGCTTCATCAAGAGCTTGCGATCGCGCAGAGGATCATGGTTGTAGACCTGGGTGGTCATGGAGTGGGGAGAAATGTGGACATTCATCAACCAGGCTTCCCCCCCCCGAATTTGGGCAAAGCCGTCTCGTAGGTTGACCTTGCCCTGCCGGATGGACTTGACTTCCGTGCCGAGGAGTTCAATGCCTACCTCATAGGTTTCTAGGATTTCGTACTGAAACCGGGCCTGCCGGTTGTCACTAATTACTTTGTAGCCATCGCTAGGCTGTGCCATCCCTAACTCCTTTCCTGCTTGCTTCGTCCACGGCTTGCCCGCCTCCCTGCTTCCCTGCCTGCGCTATTCCATAACGATGCACCACTCGTGCAGTTCATAGGTGACGCAGCCATTTTTCACTAGGGGATCTGCTTTAATCAGGGCTTCGGCTACTGCCAGGGACTCAGCCTGGAACACCATCATGCCACCCCCACGTTCAGCCCAGTAGCCAGTTCGAGCGGCATGCCCTTGATCAATCAGCGATCGCACATAGGCCAGATGATCTGGCACGTACTGGTCAAAGGTGGCTTTATCTACCTGCCCTGTTTCAATTTTGACGAACCAGGCCATACCCCTTCAGCCCTCTCCCTAGCACTAGCCTTTTCTTTTCTATCCTAGGACTGTTCTGAGCCCCTAGGACTAAGCCTACTGGCAGAAAATCAACGCTGGCGGGTAAGATCGGCTCAGGCTGCTCGGGCTTAGATCTAAGACTCTGCGGCTTCGGCAGTCATGGGTGGCTCAAACTTATAGCCGACCCCTCGCACTGTTTGAATTAATGCTGGCTGACTGGTGTCCGTCTCAATTTTTTTGCGGATTTGGCCAATGTGGACATCCACGACGCGCTGATCCCCAACGTACTCGTAATCCCACACCTTTTGAATTAACTCAGCCCGTCGCCAGACCCGACCGGGATGGCTCGCCAAGAAATGCAGTAAATCAAATTCTAGAGCGGTTAGGGGAACCAAATCAGCGTTGAGAGTCACTTCTCGCCGCACGGGGTCAATGGCTAACTGGTTGAACATTAGCCGCTGTTGCTCTGCTGTGGTCATGGGCCGCTGACGCTTGAGCAGGGCCCCTACGCGCACTTCGAGTTCACCGAGGCTAAAAGGCTTGGTGATGTAGTCATCGGCCCCCTGGTTAAAGCCGCGAATTTTGTCGGCCTCATCGGTGCGACTGGTCAACAGCAGCACAAAAACTCCTGTGCGGCTCTGCATCTCTTTGCACAGGTCGTAGCCGTTCGCGTCTGGCAAGTTGACGTCCAGAATCACCAGGTCTGGTGAAAATTGGTCAAACGTTTCTAGGGCGTTCTTCCCATCTGCTGCTGACTCCATCTGATAATCTTGCTTGCTCAAAAAGCGATAAATCAGATTGCGAATCGCAGGATCATCGTCAACAACCAGGATCTTGGCGGAGGCCATAGTCACATTGGGTACTGAAGTGTACGTTAGCGAGCGTCAAGCAGTTGTCAGACTAATCAGACGACTAGGAAATCTAAGGTAGGGTAGAAGCTGCCCTCTAAGCTAACGGTTTTGGTCGCAAATGTCTGTAGCTTTGGCGTAACGATGGGTTAAGGTCACCCCATTCGTTTAAGACTCCCTAAGGCCAATGCTCTAGACCAGTGCGGTAAACCTAGCCGCAAAGTCAGTCTTT
>PXDR01000400.1 GCA_003566335.1 Cyanobacteria bacterium T3Sed10_344R1 | reverse complement strand
GGCTATGCCTATGCCCCGACAGGCTTAGATCTGCGGGCCTGCGCCCAGGCTTACCAAACCCAAGGTTCGGTAGGTCATCTGGCTGAGGGCGGTGGATTGAGTGAATCTGCGATCGCAGATCTGATTCGCCAAGCCGACGCTGTAGACGGCTATTTCCTCGCCCTACCCAACCTGCCCAATACCTTTATGGCCTCTGTGGTGAAGCAATTCATCGCCGCTGGCTGGCAGGGCGTGTTGGTGGATGCCCTGAAGCGCACCAGCGCCATGAGCCAAATGCTGGCCCTCAAGGATGAGCTGCAAGCCGCTGGCATCACTTACATGACTGGCTGTGGGGCGACGCCTGGTTTACTGACGGCAGCCGCTGCGATCGCAGCCCAGAGCTACGCCGAAATCCACAGCGTCAAAATCACCTTTGGCGTCGGCATCGCCAACTGGGAAGCCTACCGAGCCACCATCCGCGAAGACATTGCCCACATGCCAGGGTATGACGTGGCCAAAGCCCAAGCCATGAGCGACGAAGACGTTGCCGCCCTGCTGGATCAAACCAACGGCATTTTGGCCCTAGAAAATATGGAGCACGCCGATGATTTGATGCTGGAGCTAGCGGGAATTTGCGATCGCAGCCAAGTCAGCGTTGGCGGCGTCGTCGATACCCGCAACCCCAAGAAACCCCTCAGCACCAACGTCCAGGTCACAGGCCGCACCTTCGAGGGCAAAATCTCCACCCACACCTTCACCCTAGGAGATGAAACCAGCATGGCCGCCAACGTCTGCGGCCCTGCCTTCGGCTACCTCAAAGCCGGGATCAAGCTGCACCAGCGCGGCCTCCACGGCCTTTACACTGCCGCAGATGTGATGCCTCAGTTTGTGCGCTGAGAGGGGAAATGGTGGGATGGTGAGGTGGTGAGGTGGTGAGGTGGTAGCGAAGCCATACCCGCTAGGGCTAACAGCCAACAGCTAACAGCCAACAGCCAATAGCCCCAACGCAGCCAGACCTGCAAGGCTTCACAACCAACAGCCCCCTCACTGCCCCGCAAAAATCACCTCATCCAAATCCTGCCGACTGAGGGAATACTTAAAAATCCGCTGCACATCGCTACCATCATCGCTAGCGCCGAGGTAGCGAACCTGGATGGAATCAATATCGAGGGTGATCTCCGCCTGCCAGTGGGGTTGCTTAATGTGCCAGCAGTGGGGATCTTGGTCATCTTTTTGACAGCCTTTCAGCAGCAGCCAATCTTCGATGTCGGGCAGCGGGTGGTTGTATAGCGGAGTGTCGGCGGGCGGAAAGGCCATAGTTGCAGTGATGCGATGAGATAAGTGCTGTGAGACGAATGGAGCGGTTTCAAAACCAGTCTTCAGAATAAGCCAATGCTCAAGGGAATGCTGCGCCCCGTCCACCCATCTATTCATCTACACCATCTATTTCTAAGCCTGACCTAAGCCCGACCTAAGCCCGACTACGCAGCAGTTGCTTCACCGTCTCCACCATCTCTGTCGGGCGGAAGGGTTTGGCAATGTAGGCATCAGCCCCCTGCTTCATGCCCCAGTAGCGGTCAAACTCTTCGCTCTTGGAGGAACACAGCACCACCGGCACATCTTCGGTGCCGGGATTATTTTTCAGCCAGCGGCAAAAGTCATAGCCGTTCATTTTCGGCATCACAATATCCAGCACCACCAAATCTGGGGCACTAGCCTTCACCTTCTCCTGGGCTTCGGTGCCGTCATTGGCCTCCACCACGGTCATGCCAGCCTTAATCAAAAGCCCAGAGATCATTTCTCGCAGGGTTGAGCTGTCATCCACAATTAAGACTGTACTCATAGGGCGTTTACTGATATCAGGTTAAAAAAACTGGCGGCAGGCTGACCGTAAACTCAATTAGGCGGGGCTGCGGTGATTCCGTTGTCATTATATGAAGTTACGTCGAGGGCGCTGCGTCCAAGCGGGGGTTTCCTCGGGAACCGGCCAGAATTATGGGCAATGGCTGGACTCTTCGGCTTCCAGAACCGCTAATACCGCCTTGGGCTGAAGCTTATCCTTAAACCAAACAATCGGTAGCGCCCCGGCCTCTAGCTTGACCCCTGCCTTGGCTAGGTTCAACCGTTCAGAGACCGCCAGGATCAAGTCTTGGCGGTTGGCTTGGCGCACTTGGGAAAACTTTTTGCGCAAATACTCGGGCCGCCAGTAGCCAACAATCTCCAGCAAATAGGTGCGGCCATCGGGGTGCACCAGGCGAAAATCGGGGATCATGACGCTGCCGGGGATGGGAATCAAGTCCACTTCTCGTTCTAGTTTCCAGTCGGTCTTAGACGTGGGCCAGCGATCAACAAAAGACGACTCGATCAGGCTGTCGTAGGGCTTTCCGGGCGGGTAGTGGGTGACTAAGCCGCAGTTGGTGTCGAGGCTAAAGCGACGTTCGCTCACCTGGCCCAGGCCGTCTTTCCACTGCAGGGTGGCGGCAAGTTCCCAGCGGCTGACGTGGAGAATTGCCGGGATCAGCTTGGCAATGTCTACGCCGTAGCGGGTGCTGGGTTTGAATAGGCTGGTGGGGCCGTCGATGGTGACGGTGAAGCCGTGGTCGGCGTCTCCTTCGATGTAAGTCATCAGCCGGAACAGCTTCAGGTAGCGGAACATCAGCTTGTACTCACCAGGATCATTGCGGTGGACGTTCAGCACCATATGGCTGGCTTTGTAGAACAGTCCCTGGACTTGGGACAGGTTGTAGCGGTGAATCAGGGC
>PXDR01000525.1 GCA_003566335.1 Cyanobacteria bacterium T3Sed10_344R1 | reverse complement strand
GGAAACCCTCCGCCAACAGTTCAACCCGGCCTAGTTAATTCAGCTAGCTAATTCAGCTAGTTAATCCAGTCACTTCTTCCCTGTTTCACCCATGGGTAGCCAATCCACCGCCAAGACCTTTTTTCTGCTGATTTCGATGGTCGGCTGGCTCTTAGTTGGGGCCGCCCTGATGTACCTGTTTCCCTTCGCGGCGGATCTACTGGTGGGCTCAGAACTCACCCACCGCTGGATGGAAAACCTGACTCGCGGTGGCTACAATCCACGCCTGGGCTGGGCTGGCGGGGGGTTGATCTTGGTATTGACCGTGGCAGGCAACTGGATCTGGTACGAGCAGTTTGACGACAAGTTTTAGGCCATTATTTTTAGGCCATTACGTTTAACGCCATTAGGGTTCAGACGGCTGATTGCCGCTAAGTCCTAATGGCGTTAATTTTGTTTGGCTGGCTGCCCGGCTCAACTTAGCCTAGGGCAAAGTCTCTGACTCTTGCTGCTGCAACAACTCCTGCTGCCGTTGGCGGAACTGCTGGGCTTCGCTGTCCATAAACCGGCGCTGCCGCTGGCGGAACTCTTGCTGAGAGGTGGGGTTACCCAACACAGAGCGATGAATCAAATCCATCATGCTGCTGGGGCCGCTGAAAGGATTGCTGTCGCTTCCGTCATCTCGGCCCCGCAAATCATCCAGGGCATCGACTCGCTCAGGCCGCGATTCTAATGACTCTACTTCTTCCTGGGCTAGGGCAGAGGGGGCTGCGATCGCACTCCCTAAACCCAGCACCGCTGCCAGCGCAACCCATTTCCAGCCAAACTTGACCATAATCAACTCCAAGAATTTAAAGACTTATCGTGTTAGCAGCAGTGTTAACACTAGACGAAAAAGATCGCAAAAAGAGTCCGAAACTATTCACATTTACCTAGGCCATCCGACGGCGTAAGAGAGGCTGCACCAATAGAAGTGCGATCGCACTAAAGGCCACCAAAATACCTAGGGCCGCACCCAGGGTAATGTCAGCAAACGGAGCCTGCATCACCACACTGGCCAAATTCCAGTCATTGTGCAGATAGAGATAGCGAATCGGCTCGATCGCATAGGTTAACGGGTTCAGGCTAGCCACCACCTGTAGCCAACCAGGCATGAAAGATAAAGGCACCAACGCCGTACTGGCAAACAGCAGCGGTAAGTTCGTGACAAAAATCACCGCAATCAGCTCAATGTGGCCCGGCAACGCGAACGCTAGCCCCAAACTCAGGGCCGTCACCCCCAGCACCAACAGCGCCACAATCAAGCCCATCAGCCCCAGCCCAGCCGCACTGGGCAGCCCAGCCCCCAGAGCCGCACTCGCCGCCACAATCGCCGTGGTCTGCACCAGACTCATCGCCACAATAAATAGGGCCGAGGCAATCACAATCGAGAACCGCGAGGCCAACGGCGCGACCAGCAGCCGGTTCAAGAATCCAAACTCTCGGTCGAACATCACCGGCAGCCCAGCATTGAGCGCGCCGCCAAAAGCCGTGAAGACAATAATGCCCGCCCCCAAAAACTGACCGTAGTTCTGGCTCTCGCCAAACAAACCCTGGGGCACATTCTGGAACAACGCCCCAAACAGTACCAGCCACATCAACGGCTGCACCACCCCAGCTAACAGGGTCGAAGGCCGTCGCTGCAACTGAATAAACAGGCGGCGAGTCATGGCCAGGGTTTCCTGTAAAAAAGCCCCGACGCCTTCTGTCGCCGCCAAGTCTTGCTGATCTTTCCAGGCTTGCAGCTGAGGGTTATGAATCGAGCTAACCTGGGCCGAATTTGGCTTGGGGGGAGTGATGGTGCCGCTCATGATGCCTAATGCTCGTGCCGAAACAAACTTAACTAGATCCTAAGCGGATTTCCCCAACCTGTCAGATTTCTGCCCCAGAAATTGCTTAGGAGCTGCCCAAGCGGTGCTAGCAGCACCGCTTGTTTCCACAACCTTATTGCCCAAACAGAATTTTGCGGCTTTCCTCAGTCATTACAGGCGGTTGGGAAAAGGGCTCTGCTTGAGCATAGGCGCGCACTACCCCAGGCCGCTGCTGTATCTGGGTAAACCAGCGCTGCAGGTGGGGGAAATCGGCTAAGTTTTGACCCTGCTTTTCGTGGGGCACAATCCAGGGATAGCAAGCCATATCAGCAATGGAATAGGCCCCGGCGATGTACTCCCGATCGGCTAGCTGTTGATTCAAAACGCGATAGAGACGAGCCGTTTCCCGCTGGTAGCGGTCGATCGCATAGGGGATTTTTTCGGGCGCATATTGGCTGAAGTGGTGGTTTTGCCCAGCCATCGGGCCGAGGCCACCCATCTGCCAAAACAGCCATTCCAAGGTGACGGTGCGATCGCGCAGATCCGCCGACAAAAACTGTCCGGTCTTCTCCGCCAGGTAAAGCAAAATCGCCCCAGACTCAAAGACTGAAGTCGGCTCACCGCTTTCTGCCGGGGCCGGATCCACCAGAGCAGGCATCCGATTGTTGGGGGCAATTTTGAGAAAGTCTGGCTTGAACTGATCCCCAGCCCCGATATTCACCGGCACAATCCGGTACTCAAGCTGAGCCTCTTCTAAAAACATCGTGACTTTATGGCCGTTAGGCGTGGGCCAGTAGTGGAGTTCAAACATGGGAAATACCTTGGCAAAAGTTGCGCGGACCCCTCTAATTTTGCCGGGTAATTTCCCAACGGGACACCCAATTCGATCGGCAGGTAGATCAGCAGGGCCAG
>PXDR01000218.1 GCA_003566335.1 Cyanobacteria bacterium T3Sed10_344R1 | reverse complement strand
CTTCGGCAAAATTGGCGAAGGCAGCCCCGACCTGGCCAAGAAATTTTTTGACTATTACCAATCCGTCTTTGAAGACGGTGCATTGTCCGGGCGCGAAAAAGCCTTGATTGCTCTGGCAGTTGCCCACACCATTCAGTGCCCCTACTGCATTGACGCCTACACCAAAGGATCCCTAGAGCAGGGGGCGGACTTAGAAGAAATGACCGAAGCCGTCCATGTGGCTACCGCTATCCGAGGCGGAGCCTCCTTGATCCACGGTCTACAAATGCTCGATCAAGCCAAAGATCTCGGGATGTAAGACCGGAGTGGCGACTCCTCACCCCATCCACTTGCCTCGCCCCTTCGTATTCTCGTCGTTCATTGCCGCACATTCAGGACTTGTATTCAGGATAGGTATGTTTAAGGACACCCAGATCACTGACCCCACTCAAACGTCCCAGCCGGTCGCCGCTCCAGAGCAACAGCAGCTCGGGCAGAAGTCAGAGCGCGTCCTGTCTCTCTATCGACGTCGGGTGCCCCTGGCTGATCCTCAATATCAAATTGACACCCTCAACCAAGTTGACCTCGACCATCGGCCCCACCAAGGGGACTTCGACCAAACCCTGGCTGCCCACGGCTGGCCGAAACTTCAGCCTGCGGCCCTAGAGATTTTTCAGATCAACATCGGCAAGCTGTGCAACATGACCTGCCGCCACTGCCACGTGGATTCCGGGCCAGACCGCACTCGGGAAAACATGGATCGGGCTACAGTAGACGCCTGCTTGGCTGCCCTTGATCAAACTACTGCCCATACGGTGGACTTGACCGGCGGTGCCCCTGAACTCAACCCCCACTTCCGCTATCTGGTGGAGCAGTGCGTGGCCCGAGGCAAGCACGTGATCGACCGCTGCAACCTGACGGTGCTGCTGCTGCCCACGATGTCAGACCTGCCCCAGTGGCTGGCCGACAATAAGGTTGAAGTCGTGTGCTCCCTGCCCCACTACCGCCGTCGCAACACCGACGCCCAGCGCGGCGACGGCACTTTTGAACAGTCGATTGAAGCCCTGAAGCGCCTTAACAAAGCCGGCTACGGCCAAGGGGATCCCCATCGACAGTTGACCCTGATGACCAACCCGGTCGGGGCATTCTTGTCTAAAGCCCAGGCCCGAGCTGAGCAGGAGTGGAAAACGGGACTCTGGAAAAACCACGGCGTTCAGTTTGATCGCCTGATTGCCCTCAACAACATGCCGATCTCCCGTTTTTTGGAATGGCTAGAGGAATCCGGCAACCTAAAGCGCTATATGGAGGTGTTGGTCAACGCCTTTAACCCGATGACAGTGCCGGGGCTAATGTGCCGCAACACTGTGTCGGTCAGTTGGGACGGGCGGCTGTACGACTGCGACTTTAATCAAATGCTCGATCTCGAAGCCCAGGGGCAAGACAAGACCCACCGCACTATCCACGACTTTGACCCCGCTTGGTTCAGTCAGCGCTCAATCCTAACCGGACGCCACTGCTTTGGCTGCACTGCCGGTTCCGGCAGTTCCTGCGGCGGTTCGATTGATTGATTGAACTGGCTGGCTGTCAATCCCAGAGTGCTGACCCGATTGGGGCGATCGCATCCTCAACCCTCCGTTAACTGGAGCCTTTAGCGCCGGGTGCGGATGAAACGTCGCACCAGCCCGCCCCCTAGTAGGAGCAGAACCAGCCAACTGGTTCGTCGTCTTGGCAATCTGCGGCCCACCGCTGAGGTTGGGGAATCTGGGTCAGGGTCAGTCCTGTCAGGCGTCGCCGCTGGTGGTGCGTCTTCCTCAGTTTCTGTGGTGCTTTCAGGCTGGGCACGGCTTGTCCCAGGGGCCACCACCACAGAAAAACTCAGTTCAAATGGCTGAAAGTCGGCATCTCCGGCTGGGGTGCCGGTGAGCACGAGGTCATATGCGCCTGCTGCGGGAAAGGTCAAGGTTGTGCCAGGAATCTCATCGGCCCCCTCGGCAGTGACGGGGTCTAGCTCTGGAGTGAGCAAAGGATCGTCATTGTCAGTGCGGGGCTGGCGGTAAATCTGGAGCTGGCAGTCGCAGTCTCGCAGGGGGATGGGGTCGCCGCCGCGTTGGGTGAGGGCAATCCAGGTGAGGGCGCTTTCTCCGGCCCGGGGGGAATCGTTGGGTTCAATGTGCAGGGTGCCGCCAATGTCATCGGCGACTTCCACTTGGTGGGCTAGAGCGGGGGGCAGATTGACTGAGGGGAATGCGATCGCACTGCTAATCCCTAGCCCTCCCAAAGCAATTAAAACCGCCAGTCTGCGAATAGAAACCATCGTCATGTTGAATTACTTTTTGAACGCTTGCGGGCCGGGCAATAGTAGGCTTCTGCCCCAACCCAGCGCCATAACCGCTGCGATCGCACCGCCAACACCGCCACAATCAGCAGCGCCAATAGGCCCACCCGCCCATGGTGAAGCGGGCTGCGTTGCAGACTGCCCCAAAAGTGACTGCCAATCAAGGTGGCATGAACCCCAGCCAGCCCAATCGCCGGAACCGCCAGCAGGTGCAGCCGCCGCCAGTGAACCCCCAACCGTTTTTGGGCCTGGTCAAAGCTGGTCAGTGCCCCCGGCAGCAGCAGGGTAAAGGCCGTGGTGCCTAGGGCCACTGCCAGTCGATGCTGAGGTGGCAGATAGGCCACGGTGTCGAGTCGCCAGTTCCAGTGGTGAACTAGGTGATGTAGACCGTGGGTTAGGGCGAGCCCCCAGGCCAACACCCCTAAGCTGCGGCGATAGCG
>PXDR01000483.1 GCA_003566335.1 Cyanobacteria bacterium T3Sed10_344R1 | reverse complement strand
TGTTCGAGGGGGATGACCGCTTGTTTTTTGCGATCGCCCGGATGACGGCCAATCGGCGCATCTACGGTGCCCGATTCGGCGGAGGGGGAACCATAGACGACGCCAAGATATTCCCGGCGGGCGGTTTTGGCTTTGATTTGAGCCTGGAGGGATTGATGAGCTAGGTCAGTTTTGGCGACGACGATTGCTCCAGTGGTGTTTTTGTCCAGGCGATGGACAATGCCCGGTCGCTGCTCCCCGCCAATCCCGGCAAGGCGATCGCCACAGTGGGCCAGGACGCCATTGACCAGAGTGCCCTCTCGATGGCCGGGGGCCGGATGTACCACCAGTCCAGCAGGCTTGTTGATCACCAGCAGGTGATCGTCCTCGTACAAAATATGTAAATCCATGGCCTGAGGCGCTAGGGCCACAGGCTTGCTTTCAGGGAAGGTGACTTGGAGTTGGTCGCCGGTTTGCACTGGGGTTTTGGCCTGGGTGCAGATGGCCCCATTGAGCGCCACATATTCCCAGTCGATCAATTTTTGGACTCGATTTCGAGATAGATCCGTCAGGGCCGCCGTCAGCCAGCGGTCGAGGCGAATTGGCTCAGGAGATTCGACGGTCAGCTGAACAACTACATCGTTGAAAGCTGGCGGTGAATCACCTTCATTTGGGGTAGGCGGCGTGGGGGACAGCGATCTAAGACTCCAGGGAACTCTGCCTTTGGCCAGAAGGCTTTAGGCAGACAGGCTACAGCCTTTAATCATAGACCGAACCCAGAGGTCTAATCGATCGGTGTAAATAGATAGAACTGCCCGAATCTTGTCAACTACCGACTGATTAATTTTTTCAGGCTTAAGCAATTCGCAGGTGAGCGTGGCGAGGGGCTTCGGTGCCGGGTTCGTCGGGATAACTTACCTTGATGTCGCTCAGGTTTTGATGGGCTGAGGGTGCGATCGCAACCTTAGATCCCACTGAGACCCAAACGCGATAAGCGCTGTCGTCATCCACGGTAATTACTGTGTCGATGCCCTGTTGGACAAGGTCGCAGCCTAGGGCATAGCCATGATGGCGATTCTCAGCCCGGAAAAATTCCACCAACTGATAGAAGCCAGTCTCAAGAGTGAGGCCCTGATAGAGGGCTCCTTTTTGGTAAAAGCTGAATGTACGTCCCTGAGTCGCACGAACAAATTTAGGCAAGTCCATAAGAGTAATGCGGGGTAGTGCTCCGCTCTTTTTAATTCTTTCTTTAACACTTTATTTGTAATACTTTACATTCGCCTCTGTCTACGGTCAGATCGCTTAGATCGAATTTTCTATGGAAACTGCCCGTTCCATGTCTGCTAAGCAGACTACAAAATCCTTTTTCCAGAGATTAAGCCTATCGAAAATATCTAGGGGGCTAGATCCCGAACCTGTCTGGGCTGATTACTTTGTGGCTTAACCACTCAGACCAGTCTGTAGCGCTGGGTTCTAGGCAGTGCTTAAGAACTAGCCTTGCCGGAATTGCGGTGGCGGCGGCAGCGCTCGGAGCAGTACTTCACCTCGTCCCAGCAGTCGGCCCACTTCTTGCGCCAGGTAAACGGGCGTCCACAAACCACACAAGGTTTACTCGGTAGGTCAGCCTTTTGGCGTTGGCGCGGCATGGAAAATTCTGGACTGCTAGAGGGCAATGGCGCTCACTTCAGTCTGGCACAGTATTCCAGCTTGGCTGGGGGATGGACAATCTCTCGCAGGCTAGGGCTTTGAGTCAGTCGGTTCAAAGGCGGGACAAACCCCATCCGGGGTGACCCGAAAGCCATAGAGGGGGGAGGCTGGATTGCCGCAGCGTCGTCCTCGCAGATGTAGGCAGTGATGACAGCACTCGGCCAGTTCTGGAATGGCTGCTGCCGCCGTGGCGGCTAATAAGGACTGTTGGCTGAGTCCGCGCAGCACCAGGTCTTCTCCCTGCCACCGGGCTTCTAGCAGGCCCGTGTCGGCAAATTGATGCCAACGGGGATCGGTGGTGATGCTGGGGGGAAGGCGAATGGCAATGTGGTCGCCCGTGTCGGTTAGTTCACCGTCATAGCGGCTTTCGGGGGCATCGGGCTGGATAAACGTCTCACCAATGGCTAGGTCAAGTCGGTGACCAGCTGAGGGCAAGTGCAGCTTGTAGCGGTTTTGCAGCTCTTCTAGGCCGGTGAGGTCGGTGAGATAGGTGGGCGAGCCGTGGATAAACACCACGTGCTGGGGCCGCAGATTATGGATCAACTGCGTGGTGCCAGCTCCGTCACAGTGGCTGCTGAGCAGATAGGTTTGGATTGGGATATCGACTGCCGTGACTTGCTTCGCCAGGCGCTGCACCCAGCTATGGCTGCGGGGATCGTTGCCGAGGCCCAACTGGTCGGGCAAGAAGACGGCCCAGGGCTGGACGGATTTCCAGTAGGGGCTAAGGTCTTGACCGCGATGGGCGAGGACAATGGCCGGGTCTGCCCCGACTAAATCAGCGGGACCGGTCAGGCGACGCACCCGGGGCAGAATGCGCTCATCCCAAAATAGGGACTGGTGGCGGGCAAAGTTTTGGACGCTGCTGGGAAAGTAGGACAGCAGCTCTAAATAAGCATCACAACCAGCGGCAACGGTGGGGTCAACCCAGATGTTGAGAGGCTTACCGGTGAAGTGATGGTGGCTGCGCAACAGCATCAGCAGTTCTTGGCCTAGCCCCAGGGTTGGGGTGGGTAGCAGCACGGATTGTCCGGATGCGATCGCAGTGTGGATCCGTTCGGCTAGCTGGTT
>PXDR01000484.1 GCA_003566335.1 Cyanobacteria bacterium T3Sed10_344R1 | reverse complement strand
GGACTCCCCCAGGGCCAATGCCTGACACAACTTACAAAGCCGCAACTAGTCTAGACTTATGCCTTCGCCGCTTTCTTTTGCGCCGCCTTTTCCTTTTGCTTCGCCCGCTTAGCTGCCGCCTTCGCTGCTTTCTCCGCCTCAGCCGCCTCTAAGCGTGTCCGATCTTTTTCCTCCGCAATCTTGTCGAGGAAGTAGTTGTAGTCGCCTCGGTACAGCAATAGCTCACCGTCCCGCAGCTCAACGATTTTGTTGGCAACTTGAGAGATAAAGTAGCGGTCGTGGGAGACGATTAGGGCCGTGCCGTCGTAGTCTTGCAGGGCTTCTTCCAGCATTTCTTTGGCCGGAATATCCAAGTGGTTGGTCGGCTCGTCTAGCACCAATAGGTTGGCCGGACGCACCAGCATCTTCGCCAGGGCCAGACGGGCTTTTTCGCCCCCGCTCAGGGTCGAGACGGGCTTGGTGACGACGCCCCCGCTGAACAAAAACCGCCCCAGCAGCGATCGCACCTCTTCCAGCTTCCAATCCGGCACTTCGTCCTGGATGGTGTCGTAGACCGATTTGTTTAGGTCAAGGGCTTCTGCCTGGTTCTGCTCAAAGTAGCTGGGCAACACCCCGTGCTGGCCGATTTCCACCGAGCCATCCGTGGGTTTTTCCATGCCCATAATCAGGTGCAGCAGCGTAGACTTACCGGCCCCGTTTGGCCCTAAGAAGGCGATGCGATCGCCCCGCTCCACCAGCAGATCAGACTCTAAGAACAGGATTTTCTCACCGTAGGTGTGGGTGAGCTTGTTGATTTTCACCACTTCCCGCCCACTGCGAGGGGCATCGGGAAAGCGGAACTTTAGGGTCTTCATCCCGGCGACCGGGGCTTCAATCCGCTCAATTTTGTCGAGCTGCTTTTCCCGGCTTTTCGCCTGGGTTCCACGAGTGGCGCTGGCCCGGAAACGCTCAACAAACTCTTTTTGCTTGTCGAGTTCCTTTTGCTGCCGCTCAAACGTGCTTTGCTGCACCGATCGGCTTTCCGCCTTTTGCACCAGGTAAGCGCTGTAGTTGCCGGGATAAACCGCCGACTTACCCCGCTCGGTTTCCACAATCTGGGTGCAAACCCGGTCTAAAAAGGCCCGGTCGTGGGAGACCACCACCATCGGCGTGTTCAAGCCCTTGAGGTATTCCTCTAGCCATTCAATCGTTTCGAGATCTAGGTGGTTGGTGGGCTCGTCCAGCAGCAGCAGGTCAGGGGCTTGCAGCAAAATCTTGCCCAAGCTCATCCGCATCTGCCAACCACCGCTGAAGGCGCTGACCAAGCGATCGCCATCTTCGGCCTCGAAGCCCATCTCCGGCAGAATTTTCTCGATTTTGGCTTCTAGGGTGTAGCCATCCAGAGCGTCAAATTTACGCTGCTGTTTGTCTAGCTCGGCAATGAGTTCGTCCAGCCGGTCGGGGTCAGCCGTTTCCATCTCGTGGGGCAAATCCCCCAACCGCCGCTGCACCGCATCCGCTTCGGCAAACACGCGCCAAAATTCTTCCCGCACCGTTCGACCGGGATCGACCTCAAATTCTTGGGTCAAGTAGGCAATCCGCATATCCGGGGGCCGCACCACGGTGCCGGTGGTGGGGTCTTCTTCTCCGGCAATAATTTTGAGCTGGGTGGATTTACCCGCCCCGTTAACCCCAACCAAGCCAATGCGATCGCCTGCCTTGATTTCCCAGGTCACATCCTTGAGCACTTCGCCCGTGGGGTACATCTTACTGACGTGCTCTAAACGCAACATGGGCACTCTCCGGAGTTAACGACTCACCAGCACTTTAACAAACTTCATTAAGAGATCCAGCAGTTTCCTGTCCAGATTTTTCTCTTTACTGACTCAGCGCCCGGAGAAATTGCTGGAGTTCTGACAGCAGTCCCCGCCGGGGGGGCTTGGTTGGGGCCGGGTCGCCATCACCGCCACCATCACCGTCGCCAGCTGGGGCAAACAGCAGCGTATCCAACTCTTCCCCGGTGGGACGATTGGGAAACTCGGCCATCAGTTCATAGTCTTGCAGCGGCGGCAGGGCGGGTACTTCGCGCCAAACTTGCCAGGGATCTGGGTAAACCCGCAGCAGGCTAGCGCCGTCTAGGGGCCGCAGGTAGTAGATGGTTTGCAGAGTGCTGATGAAGCGATCTCGCAGTTGCCGTCCGGCGTAGCCAATGCCGATGGTGGCCACATCTTCGAGCTTGGGGTTGAGCAAAATCACCTGGCAATCCACCACGGCATTGCAGAGCTCTTCGAGGGCATGCACCTCTACCGCCGATGGTTCCACCACCAGCACCACGTCATCGTCGGGATCCACCGGGTTCTGGGTCTCCCCGAGGCCGCGAATCAGAAAGTCTGGATTGCCCCAGTCTCGCTTGGCTAAGGCGGCGGCCCCGGCATCGGGAAAGTAAACCCGAAACTGCTTGCCCATGTCCTGCAACAGAGGATAGAACTGCTGGGCAATCGGCATGGCCTTCAATTCAGGGATAGCAATGTCCACCTGCATTCGCGGAAGTCCGGCCTCTAGGGCGGCACGGGTGGCGGTGGTCGCCTGGGCAACCGCCTGGTCTAGGGATTCCGGGAAGCCGGACTCTGGGGTGGCGGTGTCAGAGGATGCAGTGTCGGGGGAGGGGGTGTCAGGAGAAGGGGTGTCAGGCATGAACTCAGGGTTGGAATCGGTCATGGGGTCAGCAAGGGAATTTGCGTCAGATTTCAGGCAGAGAAGTTGCGGACGGGGCTAGCAGGGG
>PXDR01000475.1 GCA_003566335.1 Cyanobacteria bacterium T3Sed10_344R1 | reverse complement strand
CCAGCAGTCAGGACAATCGAGAGTATCAAAACAATGTCAGGGCCGTAGAGGAATCGATGAGTTTTTCCCAAGGCGCTGACAATGCCATCGGTCAGTGCATCGTCGCGCAAACTGGCCTCAACATCTTGAGTAATGACCTCAATGATGCGGTCAGCCTCAGCCGATGACTTGTATAAGCTCTCCCCTAGAGTTAGCGAAACTGGATTGTCCGGAACCTCAAGCTGATCTAAGCGCACGGCGAGGAACAACCCGTTAGGGGCAAAATCTTGTTCATTCCATCGCTGAAGTCCAACGTCATGTTTTACGAACGCCTTTTCCAGATCCCAAGATCTAACTATGAAGTAAGTTCTACGGGTCACAAATACTGCAACGCTTAGCCCTTCTGCTGCCAATGGCTGTGCCGATTGACAGATAGCATCGGTTTCGATGGGGAGATCATACTCAACATAAATTTCTGCATAGGGACAGGGCACTTGAGTTTGAGCCTGGACAGGGTTACCAGACGTAGCCCCTAGGCTGAGCAACGGAAACAGCAAGAAGAATAGGGCTGACTTGGGTTTCATAGGGATGAGAAAACTGGGTGGGCGTCTAGCTGAGAACACAACGAATCAGCGCAATGAACAGCGATACAGCCTAATCTGCGGGTTTTACGGAGTATTTCTCAAGATATGTTGGCAATCTTGCGTAAAACTACGGTCTAAATGTGATTCTAGGCTTTAGGTTGCTCTGGCAGCCTGTTTATCGTCCGTGCTGCGAAACGCTGAAGCCACCATGCAAACTCTGAAGACCGTACTGAAACTGGGCTGCCTACTCCCCGCTGGCATCATCATTCCAGGGTTGATCCTCTATGCCATTGGCACTAACGTTGTTGGGCCTCGATTGGCAGCTGCCGGAGCTTGTATGGGCGCTCCCGACTGCCGCTATGCTGCCGTCAACGGCAACCGCCAAGTCTCCATCATTGGCTTTTCGGCTGAGGGCGATCGCTTCTTGAGTACCGGCAGCAAAAGTGGCCTGATTCACAGTGCAACCAACGGTCGGGTCATCACTGGACTCTCCGTGGGTCGGGAGTCCCACAGCTATCGAGTATCGAGCGATCGCAGTCGAATATTGGCCCGCCGCCGTGACAGCGTCAAAGTCTTAAATTGGGACGGCGAACTGCTGCAGGAGTGGCAGCCCGAGCCCGACAAAAACATTCAGGACGTTGTAGACGTCCCCTTCGTGAACGGCTTTC
The DNA here is from genome assembly GCA_003566335.1 of Cyanobacteria bacterium T3Sed10_344R1. Classification (GTDB taxonomy): domain Bacteria; phylum Cyanobacteriota; class Cyanobacteriia; order Phormidesmidales; family Phormidesmidaceae; genus PXDR01. Next base: position 1,535 of record PXDR01000475.1, on the reverse strand, counting down.
TCGTGGCTGAACCCGACGGAGCCAGCCTACGTAAAGCTGACGGCAGCCTGATTACCCCCATCCTCAGCGGCGATCGCATTGCCTACGTTGCAGCCTCCGCCAACGGCAGCCACATTGCTGCCTATGAGCCCAGCTCAGATCGCTTATTCGTCTGGCCCCTGGAGCGCTTGAGCGACGGCATTGTGATTGCTGGACAAAACCTTCAGCCCGTCATTGGTTACCTTCAGTTCAGCGACGACGGCTCCAGACTGTTGGGCCGAGGCGACGGCACGACCTACGTATGGCAAACCGCTGATGGTGCCCGGATAGCCACCGTAGAAGCTACGACCCCCCGCAGTACCTATGCAGCCCTGAATGGGGCAGGCGATCAGCTAGCCGTGGGGTTTGATAATGGCACCGTTGCCGTCTTTGATGTCGATAGCGGGGAGGTGATCAACCACTTTGACCATGGCCGCGAGCCGCGACGCATGGCCTTTGACCCCAGCGGCACTTTCCTGGCCGTGGGACTAGATTCAGAGACTGTGGTTTCTGGGGGGGAGCTAATTTTTCCGCCCCGGCACGGTGATCCGAACGCCAGGGGGATGCGTCCAGGGGGCACCCTGCGCCAAAGCCCTAACCGGACTAGCAGTCGGCCTGGCTTTGCGATGGTTTGGTCACTGGAAACAGCCTCAGCCCCCACCGCAGACTAATTGCAGCCTGACTTTAGAGCGACGTTAGGACGATGAATCCGCCTGCGATTGGTCGATCAACCAGTCGGCAAACTGCCGAATCCGGCCAAATCGGTTTAGCAGGGGAAGAGTCGGATGGTTAGGCGTTTGCAGTTCATGAAGGTGACCCTTGAGCTGACGCAGTCCTTCAGGGGTAAAAAACAAGAATTGCACCATCCCAGGCTCTGGCAGGGTTACGTCGGTGATGGGTTCCGTCATTGACTGGAGCGTCTGGGCAATGGCGATGATTTGCTGAGCCGTTTGCGACACTCTTGAATCACCCCCTAACCCAGAAAACCCGCCGCCGGGGGTGGGATAAAACGAGGCTTCTCCGGTAGCAAAGGCGCTCAAGGATATAACCCAAGGGGCATTGCTGGTGATACCCACCATGCCGATGTCCATGATCACGCCGTAAACCTGGGTGCCGCTCGCAGGCTCGCCCACCTGCTCTGGGCGAATAGTCAGAATCTGGCTACGCCACTGGCGGTAGTTATTTGAAAGCAGCATGGTTGATTGGTGTCCTTGGAAGGTTAACTTAAACAAACCCAGCATTTAGCTACAGCTTACTCAAGCCAAATTACCGAGAGCGTTACCTCTATCCCCTTACAGAAGAAGACATGTGCCCCTAAGATAGACGGGGTTGAAATATCAATGGGGACTTAAGTAGTCATGAGGACAGGAATATAGGCTAGAGCTGCATCACTTTCCTGTCAGAAGATGATGATCACCTCATTCTTCAAATCGTCAGATCCTTATCACATCAAAGCTGTAGAGCTTGCCAATATTTTTATTCTCGAACTTAGCAATCTTCAGGAATAGATTGAGATT
>PXDR01000638.1 GCA_003566335.1 Cyanobacteria bacterium T3Sed10_344R1 | reverse complement strand
GGCACGGCTGAATTTGCCGAAATCGCTAACATCATCGCCGACTTGCTGCTCAGCCCCGACGATGACAGCGTCAAGGCCACCTGCCGCCGCCGGGTCGCTGCACTCTGCGATCGCTTCCCCCTCTATCCCCACCTGCAAACCCCTGAGCCCGTGCTGGCTTAATATTACTCGGCGTAAATTCCACCCTGTTGGCCCTCACCCTAAATCCCTCTCTCAGGCAGGGAGAGGGACTTTGAATCCGGCTCCCCTTCTCCCAATTTGGGAGAAGGGGCTGGGGGATGAGGGGCAGACTGGCAAAAGGGAGATGCACCCTTGAATTCTTAGTCTTGACGATGCCCGGGTTATAAATTGCTTTAAAAACAGGCCACTGTTTCTGAGCATAGAAAGGGCTGGATTACTCAGCCGCAAGTGGAACGCGCAATAGGAGCAGGTATCTGTGGAACGCACTTTTTTGATGATTAAACCCGACGGGGTACAGCGGAGCTTAGTGGGCGAAGTGATTCGCCGCTACGAAGCCAAAGGCTTCACCCTGGTTGGCTTGAAGCTGATGGCCGTCTCTCGGGAACTGGCGGAAAAGCACTACGACGTCCACAAGGACAAGCCCTTCTTTGGTGGCCTAGTGGAATTTATCACCTCTGGGCCTGTGGTGGCGATGGTCTGGGAAGGCGAAGGCATTGTCGCCTCGGCCCGTAAGATCATTGGCGCAACTAATCCCCTCACCGCTGAACCCGGCACCATTCGTGGCGACTACGGCGTCACCATTGGCCGCAACCTAATCCACGGTTCCGACGCGGTAGAAACTGCCCGCAACGAAATCGCCCTATGGTTTAGCGAAGACGAACTGGCCGCCTGGGAACCCACAATGAAAGGCTGGCTGTACGAATAGGCTGACTTAGCCTGAACCCAAAGCGCCCCGGATCTGACGTCAGATCCAGGGCGCTTTTTTGGCGTTTTTTTAGCGCTGAATACGGTCTCTGGGTTTCCCCTAAGACGGGCCAACCGATGACGGTTCAGACTCTTCTTCAGCGGGCTCTGCGGAGCCCGCTCCAACCCCCGTTAGGGTGGCGTGGGGGGCCGCATCTGGAGTCGCGTCTGGGTCGGTGACGGTGCTCTCTGCTGCTGCGTCACTCCCTTCGCTGTCCTCAGCCTCTGGGTTGCGCTTAGAGAACCCCCAGATAAAGATGGCAGTAATCAGGGCCACCATTGCCCAGTCGGGCGGCACCCAGCCCGGGTTGATCACCCGCACCAGCAGTCGCATACCCACTAGACCGACGGTGACAAAGCCTGCATCCTCTAGATGGGTAAACACGTCCAGCCAGCGGATGAATAGCCCCGCCATGAACCGCAGGGCCAAAATGCCAATCAGGCCGCCGAGGATAATCAGCCAAATGTCGTCAGAAAGTGCGATCGCAGTGGTGACACTATCCAGGGAAAAGGCCAGGTCAGTAAACGCAATCACCGGAATCGCCTGCCACAGAGAGGCAAATCGGGGGCCATGGTGCGCTCCATCCTCATCGTTGTTGGACGAAAAGTACTGGAACACCAGCCACAGTAAATACATCGCCCCGGCCACTTCAAACGGCCAGAACTTCAGCACCCAGGTCGCCGAGACAATCAGCAGTACCCGCAGCACAAAGGCAATCACTAGGCCCGCATTCAGGGACTTCCGCTGCATTTCTTCAGACGGTAAGCCTTGGGCGATCGCAGCTAATGCGATCGCATTATCGGCTGACAGCACCGCTTCTAGGGCCACCAGCACCGGCAACAAAATCAGCGTGTCAATGCTGACATAGGGAGATAAATCAAGCAGTTGATCCAGCATTCAAACGGTCATTCCTCGCAGCGTATAGCCCCTAGGCAAATCCTAAGGCGTAAGTCTTAATAGTCGATAAGTCCGATAGCGGCAAACAGAGAACAGCCCCTAAGCCCATTTCCCTGTCTTTCAGTCGCCTGCTAGCCCCGCCATTCCAGCGTAGACTAGGAAACCCTGGGACTATTGACTGATCCTGACTTTATCCTAACGACTTCCCCTGTGTTGCCCCTGCCTGATCTAATTACTTCCTTTCGCCAGCGCTTCCCCCACAGCAGCCTGACTGCTGACCTGATCACTTTGCACAACGATCAGTACGTGGTGCGCGCCACGGTAATGAGCCAGACGGGGCAGCCCTTAGCCACAGCCTTATCCAGCCATCAGCAGATTGAAATCGCTGAAGATCAGGCCAAACAACGGGCCTTAGCCAGCCTGACCCTAGGGACTGACGCCGCCCAGCCTGCTACTCAGCCCACTACCGCAGCACCAGCGAAGCAAACACCGGCTCCCTCGCCTCAGCCGTCCTCTCAGCCGTCCGTCAGCCCGCCGTCGCCGCCCAAGCCTCCAGCGCCATCTCCGGCCCCTAGCCGTCCTGAGATCCCCAGCCTGGATGCAGCGCCCCCCGCACCCGCGCCCGCCCCAGACCTAGACTTCCCATCACCCCCCGACGACGATTGGGACGCTGAGAGCTGGGGGCCACCGGTCGAAGAGCCGCCAGCCCCCAAACCTGCCGCAGCCAGTCAGCCAGCGCCAGCCCCGGCTCCAGCGCCCACCAGCACTCCAGTTGCCAACGCCACCTCAACCGCTGACGCCTCAGCCGCTGACACCTCAGATTCAACCCCCGTTACCGATCTATCCGACGTGATTGCCCAAACCTCCGTGGAGCTTAGCCGCTTGGGCTGGACAGTCCAGCAGGGTCGCCAGTACCTAGAGCAGACCTACAACAAACGCTCCCGCCAAGACCT
>PXDR01000321.1 GCA_003566335.1 Cyanobacteria bacterium T3Sed10_344R1 | reverse complement strand
TTTCTGTAGATACTACGATCTTACCCGTCTATGCCAACTTCCCCAACGGCAGGAATGACGACGATGTCCTAAGCGCTCTGGCCCCCGTAGAGCATCTGCTTTAGCTCAGTCAGCGCTGCCTGATATTGCCGCTTGCCGCCAAAGCTTCGCACCAACTCCACCGGAGTCCCCAAATCAGCAAACGGGTCAAGCTGCAAAATCTGGGTGCTTTCAATCGACGTGATGCCCTGGTCAGCATACTTCTCTAGCAGCCCCGCCAAAACCAACCGGGCCGTTTCGCCATATTGGGTAAACACATCCCGCTTTTTCACCTGTTCCGCCCGTTCCCGCCGGGTCAGGGGCGGCTGGTCAAACGCCACATGACAGACCAAATCAAACGGGTCATACCCCGGCCCCACCATCGCCTCCAGCGCCTCTATCAACACCCCCCGCTCCGCCAGCTCTCGCAAAATCGCCGCCTTGCGATCGGCCCCATTCCACTGGGTCAAAAACTGGTTCAACGACGTATACGCCGCCGTCACCGTGCGGCGGGTGTAGTCCCGCAGGGATTCCGTCGTCAGCTCGCCATTGGTGTTGTAATAGCTCACCCGTTCCCGCGCCACCCGAAATTCCTGACGGCTGACGGTGTATTTAATCCCCGCTCCCCCAGGCTCATCGCCATCCGTCTGCCCTGGGGGAAGCTCCTCCTGGTCGCCACCCACCGGGCCGGGGCCGTCCTCCGCCTGCGCCCCCTGGCCAAAGTCCTCATCCTGAATCGGTGGCCCATCCCAGTCCTCATCCTGAAACAGGCGGGTTGCCCCCCGAAAGTCGAGGATGATGAAAAAATTCTTGCCATAGTCAGGCCGCAGCCGAGCCCCCCGGCCAATGATCTGCTTAAACTCCGTCAGCGACAGAATCCGCCGATCCAGCACAATGATGTGGCAGGTTTGGGCATCCACCCCCGTTGTCATCAGCTTCGAGGTGGTGGCAATCACCGGATAGGCTTCATTTGGGTTAATGAAATGGTCGAGCTGGGCCTTGCCCTCTTTTTCATCCCCGGTAATTTGCACCACATAGCGGTGATCCGCCTGCACCAGCGCCCGGTTCGCCTCCACATTCATCAACGCTTGGCGCATCCGGCTGGCGTGGTCGATGTCTTCGCAAAAGACGATGGTTTTCCGCATCGGATCGCCACTGTGCAAAAAGTCGCTGACGTACTGGGCCACCAACTCAGTCCGACGATTAAATTTGATCGTGCGGTCATAGTCCTTCAGGTTGTAGAGCCGATCGTCAATCAGCTGGCCGTCGTCATCAACCTCCCCTGCCTCCGGCTGCCAACCCTCTAAATCCTTGTCCAAATTCACCCGCACCACCTTAAACGGGGCCAAAAAGCCGTCTTCAATCCCCTGCCGCAGGGAATAGGTGTACACCGGCTTGCCAAAGTAGTCGATGTTAGAGACGTATTTGGTCTCCTTCGGCGTAGCCGTCAGCCCCACCTGAATGGCGCTGGTAAAGTAGGCCAACACCTGCCGCCAGCTCGAATCCTCAGCGGCGCTGCCCCGGTGGCACTCGTCAATCACCACCAGGTCAAAAAAGTCGCGGTCAAACTTTTCGTAGAGGTTGTCCTGACCTTCATTGCCGATGATCGCCTGGTACAGCCCCAGATAAACCTCATAGGCCGTGTTGATGCGGCCATTCTCTTCTAAGAGCCTGCGGGTCAGCTTCGTCTTCTTGTCGCCAAAGGGCTCAAAATCGTTGGTGATGGTCTGATCAACCAGGGAATTGCGGTCAGCCAAAAACAGCCCCCGCTTCACCGTTTTCGTCTTCCACAGCCGCCAGATGATATTGAACACCGTGTAGGTTTTGCCCGCCCCCGTCGCCATCACCAGCAGGCAGCGCCGTTGACCCTTTGCGATCGCCTCAATCGTGCGGTTCACCGCAAGCTGCTGATAGTAGCGGGGCAGCTTGCCCCCCGCCTTGGTATAGAACTGGGAGGTGAGCAGGTCAACTTGGTCTGCCGACACCTGCTGCCACTGCAAATACCGCTGCCACAGGTCTTCTGGCGACGGAAACGAGTCGAGGGGAATTTCCTGTTCGATCGCCCCATAGGTGCCGGTGCGATCATGAAGCAAAAAGGCATCCCCATTGGACGAAAACACAAACGGCGTGCCCAGGGTGTCGGCATAGCCCAACCCCTGCTGAATCCCGGCGCGAACGCTGTGCTTATTGTCCTTGGCCTCAATCACCGCAATGGGATGATTCGTGTGGTGAAACAGCACGTAATCCGCCCGCTTCTGGGCTCCCCGCGCCACCATTGTCCCTCGGACAATCATCTGGCCAGCGGTAAAGGAATATTCTCGACGGATCTGCGATCGCTTCCAGCCCGCCTGATGCAACGCCGGGGTGATGAACTGGTCGCAGATATCGGCTTCACTGAGCGCTTTTTTTGACATGCGTCTGGCCTAACCGACATCTAGAGCAGGGTGGATTCTGCCCCCATTATTCCCGACGCCCCAGCCAACCGCCCATCACAGCGTCAAAGCTTGCCGTGCCAGATGCCAGTATCTAACCAGCGTCTGGCGTCGTATTGGGCTAATTGTGGGGGCGTCATGACATAGACCCAGGCTTGGCCCAGGCGCTGGGGTGCAGCAGCAGTCGGAAGCTGCCAAACGGAGCGCAGCAGCCGTTGGTAGTCATTCTCATCCGCTGGGCGATCGGGGCAGTAGCCTTCTAGGAGATCCAGCTGATCCAGAGCAGCCGCGTCGGCAAACGCCAGGCGATAGCCCTGTACCCATCCGTCCT
>PXDR01000360.1 GCA_003566335.1 Cyanobacteria bacterium T3Sed10_344R1 | reverse complement strand
TCCCCAATGAGCTTGAAAGGGGTTTTTTGTCTGCATTTCTCTATCGCCTGTTTTGGAGGGACGATAGGAGCGACTTAAATGCTGGGATCGCTCTCTATCGCTGGGTTTTAGCCAGGTAGAGAACAGTGCGAAGGAGGGGCGGCTAGCAGGAAAGTGTGGGTGTACCTATGCTTGGATTACCTGCAAGTAGTACTTGAATACCTAAGACTTAAGCAAGCCTTAAGCAGGTTAAGTCTTTGCACAAATAAACTAAATAAACGAGGACTTTGGCCTCTTTTACTTGTCGCAGATCCGTTTCCGCTGGTAGGATTAAAGCCAAGCCGCCTTCGGGCGCACTGTTCGATGGAGCCCTAACCGCCACGCCTGGTAAGCAAATGGGTTAGGTTCCTGTCATCACTTCGAGGACGTCCTGATGGACAAGTCACTCGGTCTAGTTCACAAAAGCTAGAACCCTGGTTGTTTGCTGCAACTGGGGTTTTTGCCTTTTTTGGGGGTTACGTCATTGCAATGGCTCCTTGAAACGAATAAACAAAACTTTGGCCTATCTTACGATCGATCTCGCATCGCTGGATCGGTTTTTACAGATGAAAGGCCGAACTCAGCCTGACGCATGACGTGCAGGGGCCAGACTAAGCAATGCTGATTACGTTGGATCTTAAGGGGTAACGGTAGTTTTTTTCTACTGCTGGAGATAGAACTTAAGCTACCGGTGGCGGAAAATTGAAGGCTTTTCAGGACTTGACCGCTAGCTGTAGTGAAGACTACCGGTTTAGACCAAGCCAACCTTGTCAGGGTGACGATTGGACTGTGACGGCCCTCGGGATTTAGGTGGGATGGTTTAGGCAGCATGGCGGTATTTGATGGCGATCGCTGTTTTGACATCGGCGACGGTGGACATTTCACTAAATTCGGCGGGCTCCCACATGGCCCAATCTAGGCGAGACAGGTAGAACTCTGGGGGAGCGGGCCAGCGACTAGCCACTGGCGGCAGAACTTGGAGAAGGTGACCAGCAGCTAGATGCTCTAGAAAAGTCCGGGTGTCGGGGTCGGGGGGCGATGGGGGAAGAGTGCTCAACAGCCATTGGGCGGTCAGTTTGATGCGAACCAACTGCCCTGATTCGGCCCAGGTGGTGAACTGTTCGACCACATCCCGCCACCAGCCCAGGTGAGTCCACAGGGTCTCGCCGGATTCGAGCATGGCGGTGGCGATGTCGCCGGAGTAGGTCAGATTATCGAGCCGGTTAAGCTGCTCAATTGGGGTGTCTGCCTCAAACCAGGTGGACGGGGCGAGTTCGGTGTTGGCGTTAAAGGCGGTGATGTATTGCTCTGCTCGATTCACGCTTGCTGGGCTTCGGCTTTGCTCTTGACGTTGGCTTGGAGAATCAGGGTCAGAAATCGCGGGCGTGGAACTCTCTCCTAGCAAAGCCTTGAGGTCTGTTGACTGAAAAAAATCGTGGGCGTGAAAGTATCTACTATTCATCGCCGTCCTCCGGGGCTGGAAGTTGCCAGGGTTCGCCACCCATCTGACGGATCTGGTTCTCTAGGTAGGCGACATGTTCTTTCAGTTGATCTGGCTCTGCGTAGGCTTCTCCAAGCTGTTTGAGGTCTCGATCAAGCTGCTGGTTGCGTTGAGCAAGGCGCTGGTTGCGCTCTGACTCAGTGCGCTCGATACCAAAGGCCGCATCGAACCGACGCTCTAGGTTTTCGCTCAGTAGCGCCATACAGAGCAACATGGCCTGACGGTTCCCCCGAAAGGCCCGGTAAAGCCAGTACGCGCTAACCACTTCGAGCGGGAGCGCATTGATACGGGTTTGGCCTCGGCTTTGATTGGTGGCTTCTACTTCAACGGATTCTGGTTTGTAATCCGTATAACCCTCGCCCAATAAGGCTTTTGCACCCTTTGCGCCTAAAAAGCGTAATGCGTAAACAGGGGGCTCTTCTATCGCCTGGGTCGCCTGGGCTTGACTCATCCGGTAGCTGCCGTCAGGCATCTGGAAGCCGTCAACTTCCAGTTCTCCAAGGCTAATCGTGGCTTGCTTCGCTTTGTCAGACATCACTATCTCCTGAAGGCGGAGGGGCTGGGGGCAACTCTCCTCTGTCTTTCGCATCTCTGATCGCTAGCTCAATGGCAATCGCGGCGACACTGGCTAGAGCCTGATCGCGGATAGAAGCCCATCGCTCTAAATCAGCGTGAACTGTATCTGGAAGAGTCACGTAAACCCGTTTTGCCACGTCTACCGTCATGAGTTCCAACGCCTCAAATGTTACTTGACAGAGGTTTATAAGTAACGCAATGCGTCAAAGTTACTCTATAGTAACATCTAGCTCTCTTAAAAGTTACTTTAGAGGTGCTAGTATCTAGCCAGGTTTGGAACGGCACTGGAACAACGCTGGAACGGATTTCCCGTCCCGGCACCCGTTCCAACCCGTCCCAAACAAGTTCTGACAACGTTTCAAGGCGTTTCACTATGTCCCAATCTATCCATTCGTTTTGCAGTCAGCACAAGCTCTCGAAAAGTAGCGTCCACCGTTGGCTGCAAGACCAAGGTTTCGACACCAGCAACGGCATGTCCCAAGATGCGGTCGATGCTGCCCTGGCCCAGTTCGTGCCGATGACGCCAGAGGTGCAGACCCTGCCCCCAGAGACTACTGGTGGCACGATTGAGCGGTTCTCGTCTCGCACTAATCCCCTGGTGCCGATTGAAATTGGCACGCTCAATATCAACATCACTCAAGCCAATACCCGGCAGCTTGAGGATGAGACGGCTCGGTTTCACCGGGT
>PXDR01000012.1 GCA_003566335.1 Cyanobacteria bacterium T3Sed10_344R1 | reverse complement strand
ACGATTAACCAAATCGGCTCGGGGGATCGCACCGTCATCGCCTGGGGTTGACCAGCAAAGACTAAGCCAACCAACCGGGCCAAGCTAAAGGCAGCAAGACCGTTCACGGCCAAGACCACCAGCACCAGCAAACCTTGCTGGCTTCGCCACAGGCTAGAAGCTAGGGACAGCAGCGCCCAAAATCCACCCAAGGGCGGTAAGGCAACCAGGCCCGCCGCTCCGGTGATCAGAGTCAGCGCGGTCACTGGGCGGCGGCTCCACAGTCCGCCCATTTGGGTTAAATCTTGGGTGGTGATGTTGATGATGATCGACCCTGCCCCCATCACCAGCACGGCCATCCCCAGGGCATAGACCAAGGCCAGCAACAGCGCTGCCCCCGGTTGATGGACGCCAATGGCGATAAACATTAGGCCCATGTAGGCACTGCTGAGGTAAGACAGCACCCGCTTGATATCAACTTGGGCAATGGAAATCAGGGTGGCCCCGATGGCGGTGATGGATCCAACTGCGATCGCAAAGGCGCTAGCCGTAGAAGACAACGCCAGCACCGGGTTCAGCTTGATTAGCACCCAAACCCCGGTGGTCACCACCACCGCATTCCGCAGAATGGTGCTGGGCAGCGGGCCTTCCATCGCCTCATCCAGCCACAGGTGCAGCGGAAACTGGGCGCACTTACTCATCGGCCCCGCAATTAGTCCTATGCCAATCAGCGCCATCAGGCCCGGAGCCACCTCTGCGGTCTGCGCCCAGGCTGCTAGCTCCCGAAAGTCCCAGGTGTGGCTAAGGGGATAAATTGCCAGCACCGCCATCAGCAGCACCAAATCCCCGACCCGCTTAGTCAAAAAGGCGTCCCGCGCCCCGGTGACCACCAGGGACTGGTTGTACCAAAAGCCCACCAGCAGGTAGGTGCCCAGGGTCAAAATCTCCAGCAGCATGTAGGCAAACAGCAGGGAGTTGCACAGCACTAGGGCGCACATCCCCGCCTCAAACAAGGCCATCATGGCAAAGAAGCGCCCCCAGCCCCAGTCCATCTCCAAATAGCCCACGGCGTAGATCTGGGCCATCAAGTTGAGGGTGGTGATCAGGATGCAGGCTCCCAGGGTGATGGCATCGGCTTCCAGGGGGATCATCAGATCTAACCCGGCCACCGAGAGCCACGGGGCAAAGAAGAATTGCGGAGAAGATCCGCCCAGAAACACCGTGAAGGCCAGCAGGCTGTGAACCAACGCCAAAGCCGTCATGGCGATGTTGAGATAGCCCGCCGGACGCGGCCCGGTGCGTCGCACAAATGCCGGTGACCAGGGAATGCTCAACAGCATTCCCACTAAGGGATAGAGCGGGATAAACCAGCTCGTTTGAGCAAGCACATGGGGCATCGAATCCTCCTCCTGCGGCAAGACAACCTAAAACTGCGTCAACTCGACTTTGGGGGTCGAAGCTGGCTGAAAAACTAGAGCGGCAACCATAGACTTTAATCAATCAATTCTATGTATTGATAGTTAAAAGTCTATTTCTACGTGCCATAAATTCTAACTAATCCTGATGCTAGATCGGAAGGGTAAACGGGATTCAGTTCAATTTGTCTTTTATGGTTGTTTGATAAATTCTGGTGATGAATGCAGGGTTAACCCGCCTTTCTCAACTCAGGATCAATGCCAGGACTGCCGCTATCTCTGCCCTAAACCAACCGAATGCGATCGCATGAATTTATTGTCCTGAACTTTGCGGATTCAGGCTGGCTGACTGCCGCCATTTTTGTCGTCGCCAGCGTCATCACTGTCGCCAGCGTCACCATAAAGCAGGCGTTTTAAGGTCTGCTGATAAATTCCGGGTGGGGTGCCACTGGGGTCAATGCAGGTTTGGATAAATAGCCCGGTGCCCGCAGCAGTCATGGCCCAGGCCAGTTGGGTAGACGGCATGGGCATGGGTGTTTGGTGGTCTTGGTAATGCTGGGCCAGCAGTTTTTCCAGCACGGCATAAGCAGTGCGGTAGCGTTGGGCCAGTTTTTCCCGGGCGGTGGGGTTCCGCATGGCGTACAGAAAAAACTCCACAGTCAGCAGGTTGATCGTGAGCTTGTCAGGATCGCTCAGCTCCTGGTCAAACTGGGTCTGCCACAAGTCGAGGTCAAGGTGATGGCCCAGTTGTTCAATTTCGATCTCTAGGTACTGGTCAATCAGGGCCAGGAACAGGTCTTCCTTGCTGTCGAAGTTGGAGTACACCGCCCCTTTGGAATACCCGGCAGCTTCAGCAATGTCTTCAACCGATGCCCCGTTAAACCCAGCTTGAGCAAAGACTTGGGCGGCTGCCGTCAAGAGGCGATCGCGGGTCTGACGGCGGCTCTCTTCCCGAGATAAACGTGGTTTGGGCATCGGTCATGTTTCCGTTGGTAACGCTAGATTGACATCCCGGTAGCCACTTCTATACTTGAAAATACAGATACCGTCCAGTATTTGAATTCCGGCTGGTCTTATTTTAAGGGGAACTGTCATGGTGTCTCACCTCGGCACCGCCACTGCTGCGCCCGCCATCTTCCATGCTCGCCAGATCACCAAGACCTACCAGATGGGTGAGGTGGCAGTGCATGCCCTCAAAACGGTGGATTTGGAGCTGTATGAAGGGGAGTTTGTGGTGCTGCTGGGGCCGTCGGGCAGCGGCAAATCGACCCTGCGGAATATTCTGGGCGGGTTGGATATCCCCAGCAGTGGGGAGGTGTACTTTCGGCAGCAGAACCTCAGCCGGGGCGGCGATCGCATCCTCACCCGCTTTCGTCGGGAGTCCATCGGCTTT
>PXDR01000173.1 GCA_003566335.1 Cyanobacteria bacterium T3Sed10_344R1 | reverse complement strand
TCTCCGCATCAAACCGATCCCGCAGAGCCTGAACGCTGGCTAACTGGCGCGGCCAGTGAAAGGTCTTGGCAAACCGCAGGGGCACCGGCTGTCCGTTCTGCTGGGGCAGTAAATGGCGACCGCTAAACAGCACTCCGCCCGCCCCGCGATAATACAAACAGGCCGAGCCAGGAGAATGGCCCGGCGTCCAGAGTCCCAGGGCCTGATCCCCCAGGGTCACCGTCTGCTCAAACGGCTGCACCTCAGCTTGGGGCAGCAGATAGGCTTCTTGCTCTTGCATCACCACGGTGCAGCCCAGGTTCTTTTGAATCGCGGCGGCTTTGCCAATGGCTCCCCGATGGGTAATAAACAGCCAGCGGACACCACCCTGGGCCACCAGCCAGTCCTGCACCGTAGGATTCCAGGGGGGCGCATCCACCAAAATGTTGCCGCTGGGGCTGGGGGAAACAGGGGGTGCGATCGCAGCGTTCTCTGTCTTTGGCTCTGTACTGGGAACCGCTTGTTCTGTGGCGGCTGTGATTAAGTAGGCCGTCCCCCCCATCGTGTCGCGATTGGGCGGAAAGGCAAATACGCCCGGCACCACCAGCCGAGGCGGCTTTGTCCCCCCAACAGGCGCTGGCGACAGAGAATTCAGGTGGTCAGAAGACGGGACGTTGGGATCAGTCATGACAAGAAGAAAACCGTAAGCTGCTAGATCGTCGCCTGGGTCTAGCTAGATCTAAATCATTGGCAGCCTACAGGCAGAGACGCCGACAGCCAGCCAAGTTCTAGAAAGATTGAGCCATACTAATCTAGCAGAGCGTCCTATTTAGCAAAGCGTCTTAGAGCGCTGGACACAGCGCTGCGTCGATATTGTTTGCTGTGTCGATCGTGCCCCCGTCGATGGTGACAGCGTCAAACTCTGTTTAAAGTCAAGCTGCTTTTACCAGATCGTTAAGATAAAGGTCTAGGGGGACAAAAGCAGCGAGACTTAGAAAAAGCCAGACCTTTGTTTCCCCGCCACTAGCCTTCCTTGCTTTCGCCCTGTTTGCTCCAGAGAGTGCTCAAGTCCTAGTCCATGCTTCTTTTTTGGTTTCTGTTACTTAGCGTCTTCACCTACTACTTGGTGCAGCGCAGCGTCGCGCCCATCACCCGCACACCCACCTGGCTTCTGTGGCTGGTGGTGATGACGCCGCTTCTATTTTTGACCGCCTGGAGCCTCGTGCAAGGGGAGGAACAACCGCCGACCGGCGTGGTGTTGAGCCTGTTTATTCTCTGTCCGATCTTGTACTGGGGACTGATTCAGGCAGGCCGTCGCCCCACCCCCAAGCCCTCGACTTCAGATAAATCTGACCAAGCTGGTGCAGACATCGGCGGTGCCCCAGCCAGCGCTCCAGCCAGCGCCGCCCAGAAAGCTGAGCTGCGACCGATCAATAAACAGGAAGAAGCTGACCTCCAGCATTGTTTTCCCTGGTCTGTCTACTTCTTACAAAATATTGAGTATCGTCCCCAAGCCATGATTTGCCGGGGTCAACTGCGCACATCGCCCAACGTGGCCTACGACACCATCAGCGACAACGTCAAAGATCATTTTGGCGATCGCTTTCTGGTGGTGTTTCAGGAAGGGCTCAACGGGAAGCCGTTTTTTGCCCTGGTGCCCAACCCCCAGTCTGCCAAAGCTGCCGAAGCCGAGCCTGAGCAAGCCAGGAAGAAACGTTCTGAACCCCTGACCCGGCCTGGCCTGGCGATCGGATTACTGATCACCACCCTGTTCACCACGACTGCCGCTGGCGTCTTTCTCAGCGGCGTATCGGACGAGCAAATCCAAGAAAACCCAGACCTCTTTCTAACTGGGTTGCCCTATGCCCTGGCCCTACTCGCCATCTTGGGCACCCACGAAATGGGTCACTATCTCGCCGCCCGCTACTACAAAATCAAGGCGACCCTGCCTTACTTCATCCCCATTCCCTTTTTCTTAGGCACCTTCGGCGCATTCATCCAAATGCGATCCCCCGTGCCCAATCGCCGAGCTTTATTTGATGTCGGCATCGCGGGGCCGTTGTCGGGTCTGGTGATGGCCGTGCCGCTACTGCTAATTGGGTTGAACCAGTCGGAGCTAGTGCCGATCAGCGACAACACTAGTCTGCTGAACTTTGAATCCCTCGACCCTAGCGCCTCAGTTATGCTGGCCCTGTTGAGCAAGCTAGCCCTAGGCAGTCAGCTCTCTGCTGACCAAGCGATTAACCTCAGTCCGATTGCGATCGCAGGATGTTTGGGCCTCGTAGTCACCGCACTCAACCTGATGCCTGTGGGGCAACTGGATGGCGGCCACATCGTCCATGCCATGTATGGGCAGCGCACTGGCGCAATCATTGGTCAGGTCGCCCGAGTGCTGGTGCTGCTGCTGGCGCTGATTCACCGGGAATTTATGCTCTGGGCAATTCTGCTGTTTTTCATCCCGGCGGTGGATGAACCAGCCCTGAATGATGTGAGTGAACTCAATCCCCAGCGCGACATTCTAGGTCTAGTGTCCCTAGTTCTACTGGTGCTGATTGTGCTGCCTGCGCCCCAGTCCCTAACCAACCTGCTATTTTAGGGCAGGGCTTTTTCGGTTCGCCCATCCTGGCCAAGTTCACTAAGCAAGCTCACTAAAACCAAGCCCCGCAAGGAACCGCCAAATTCGTTCGTGCTTGACTGCATCTGCCGCCTAGCTTATCTATGCTGTGTTAACCCTATATCGGCTGCTGTAGATTCCCATGGCCCAAGATGTTACTCCATGGCTAACTGAAATTCGCACCCTGCAACGTC
>PXDR01000324.1 GCA_003566335.1 Cyanobacteria bacterium T3Sed10_344R1 | reverse complement strand
TAGGGAACTTTGTAGCGTTGTCCGAATCGTATCCGGATCAAAGCCTGCGGTTAACTCGCGTCGTACCGCTGCCGTCACGTCTTCTGCGGTTGACACGACCTGGCTTTTGGCCAGATTTGCGCCCAACAGACTACCCCCGGCCCCCAGCAAACTTTGCACGCCAGCGGTGGCGGTACCGATGATTGACCCCAGCAGAGACCCCAGAGCGCTAGAGCTAAACCAGGTCAGGACGGTAAAGAACACGGCCCAAATACTTACCCCCGTAATCGCCCCTAGGGTCGGGCTACCCACCAAGCTCAGCTTGACGGCAAGAAAGGAGGCGGCAAAGAGGGCAATGCTGACGCTGATCAGCAGCCCCAGCCCCACTTTGGTTTCAATGCCGCGAACGGTGTCCCCCAGGCTGTCTGAGTCACTGTTGTCCGAGGGGCTATCCGGGCCAGCAATCACTGCGATCGCAAGGTTGGTAAAGAGCAACTGAAAGGCACAGGCCATCACCACACCAATCACCACCGCCAGCAAAAAATTAGGGCTGGAAAATACAGCCACAGGGTCCCCCATCGGGACTTGTCCTAGAATCGGGACTTGTCCTAGAAGTTGATTGGGCGCTAAGGTAGCGGCCCAGCTGTCAGAGTTGCCAGAATCCAAAGCGAAAGTGACTACCATCATGAAGGTCACACCCATTGCAAGAAAGAATCGTTGTATTCGGCGACTTAAAATCATTGTTGTTAACTCCTAAAATAAAGTTCAGCGCCTAGTCTTGTTCATGTCAGCAAGAGGCGAATTCAATCATTTTGGTAATCGCTATAGCGATCAAATCTGATTTTTGAAATGAGCGAACCTTGCTGGGCAAGGCTTCCAGGCGGCATCTTGTTCAATGGTCAGGCCGGGTCGCTATATCTAGCCAACAACGGGGGAGATCTTCACCAGAGGGGAAAACAAAGTTGTTTTTCTGTTGGGACTCGGGTTCTTGTTCTTCCTCTCCGGCTTGCGCCCGAATTGTGATTTCGCTTCTCACAGGGTTAATCAAGGATTGAACATCCATGACTTCTACTAGTTTTCCGGTTCTCTTTTCTTGCAGCAACATAGAGGTTCTCCCTGCTATTTGAGGTTTGTATTTGTTGAATTTTGGGCTTGAATTTTGGGCTTGAAGCTTGGGCCTATTCCGGCTGAGTCAACACCGTTAACTGACGACTTGTGGTTCTAAATCCTTGACGGATGGCCCGTGAAGCACCTTGCCATCGCAACTAAATCGAGAGCCGTGACAGGCGCAATCCCAACTGGTCTCAGCGTTATTCCAGCTGACAATACAAGCCAAGTGAGGGCACACGGCAGAAACCGCATGAACGGTGCCCTGGTCATCCCGATAAGCGGCGACTTTATCACCATTAATCGTGAGCACTTTTCCTTCGCCCGTAGGCACCTCAGTTAAGGCAGAAGATTGAAGATTTTTGAGGCGATCGCCCACCCAACGAGCGGCAACATCCATGCCATTCTTAATCAGTTCTGGCTTCAAAAATGGTGTGGCGCGGGTTGCATCGTATAGCTCAGCGTAGGGATTCTCCTTCCCTAAAATCAGATCCGAGAGCAGCAGTCCCGACATCGTGCCCTTTGACATCCCCCAGAGACTAAATCCGGTGGCGACATAGGTGTGTTGGTTGAAGGGTGTCAATTTGCCTATGTAGGGCAGGCGATCAAAGGACACCATATCCTGGGTTGACCAGCGGTGGGAGATGGCATCAATTTCGAAGTGATCATGGACGTAGGCTTCCAGCTTTTGATAGCAGGCTGCTGTATCTGTGACCGTACCGACTTTATGCCCTTCGCCGCCCACGATTAGCAGCAAGCCGCCATCATAGGGCGTGGTGCGAATGGAATGGGACTCCTTTCCACTGCCGATAAACATACCATTCGGCGCTTTGTCGGGATCAATTTTTGCCCCCACCAGATACGACCGTTTAGGATGGGTTTTGGCGAAGAAAAGACCCTGGTCTAGAATCGGTAGATTGGTTGCCACAATCACATCGTGGGCGTGAACCACCCCCTGCTCAGTGATCACCTGACAGGGGTCTTCTTCTTCAACCTTGAGCACGCGCGTGTGCTCAAGCAAATGACTGCCATCCCCTGGAATAGTTTGGGCCAGGTGGAGCAGATATTTGCGGACGTGGAACTGAGCCTGGTTGTCAAATTTGACTGCCCCTGCGATCGCAAAGGGGAGCGATGTTTCCGGCACAAAGGAGGCTGGCAGCCCTAGTTTGAGCGCGGCGTCCACTTCAGCTTTAATTTGGTCAATCTCACTGTCTGGCTCGGCAAAGGTATAGGCGCTTTGACGGCTAAAATCACAGTCAATTTGCTCCATTGCGACCAATGCCGCAATATATTCAATCGCCGCTTGGTTGGATTCTCCATAAAGTCGCGCTTTGGACTCCCCAATTTGCTCGATCAAATCGGCGTAGACCAATTGGTGTAACGAGGTGACCTTAGCGGTTGTATGCCCGCTCACCCCTGCGGCAACATGGCCAGACTCAATCACGGCAACGGTTTTTCCCGCTTTCTTGAGTTGGGTAGCAGCCGTTAATCCGACGATTCCAGCGCCGATGATAGCCACATCCACTGAAATGCCGTTGCTAAACGCTGGATAGGCGGTCGTGGGAGTGGAGTCGATCCAGAAGGAGACCGATTTCCCTGATGAATTTGTCGTCATATTTATGAGCCAGTCCTAAGTTCTGTGTTGCGATCGCCCTAGTTCACGGCCTGGCAGTGCTGTCGGTTAGCTCACGACTAATGCCTG
>PXDR01000329.1 GCA_003566335.1 Cyanobacteria bacterium T3Sed10_344R1 | reverse complement strand
TTTTCGATCGCAGCTTTTTCGGCCTCTAGGGCTGGCACCTGGGTTTCGAGCTGTTCATACTCCCGCTTTTCTTTGTAAGACAGCTTGGCGGATGAACTGGATGCGGGCTCTGCCGGTGCTGCCCCTGGAGAGGCGGTAGTGACTGAGGCGGCTGCTTGGGCCTTTTCTTCGGCTTTGGCGGCGTTGTTGCGGGTCTGGCGATAGTCCAGGTACAGGGAATAGTTGCCGGGATATTGCCGAAGCTGCCCCTCGGCTTCAAAGGCAAAGATGGTGTTGACGGTGCGATCGAGGAAGTAGCGATCGTGGGAGACGACGATGACGCAGCCATTGAACTGCTCTAGGTAGTCTTCTAGAACGGTCAGGGTTTGGATGTCGAGGTCGTTAGTCGGCTCGTCGAGGATCAGCACGTTGGGCGCTTCCATCAGCACCCGCAGCAGGAACAGCCGCCGCTTTTCACCCCCCGACAGCTTGTGGATCGGCGCGTACTGCTGGTCGGGGGGGAATAAAAACCGCTCTAGCATCTGGGAAGCGGTGATTACGCTGCCGTCGGCAGTCGTGACCAGTTCGGCAATGTCTTTGAGGTATTCAATCACCCGCTGGTTCGGGTTTTGGGCCACGTCGTCGGAGTGCTGGTTGAAGTAACCGATGTGGATGGTGCTGCCGATGTCTACCTTTCCGGCATCGGGTTCCAGTTGGCCGGTGATGATATTCATCAGGGTGGATTTGCCCACGCCGTTCGGCCCAATGATGCCGACGCGATCTTGGGGGTTGAACAGATAGGTGAAGTCGCGGATTAAGGTGCGATCGCCAAAGGCTTTGGTCACCCCCTCCAGCTCAATCACCTTTTTGCCAATGCGCCGACCAGGGGTGGCGATGTCCACCTGCCCCAGGGCAGCTTTAAATTCTTGATCTTGCAGGTCTTCGGCCCGCTGTTTCCGGGCTTTTTGCTTGGTGCTGCGGGCTTTGGCTCCCCGTCGTAACCAGGCCAGTTCTCGCCGCAGCAGGTTGGCGTGTTTGCGCTGGCTGCCTGCTTCGACCGCCTCGATTTCGGCTTTTTTCTCTAGGTAGTAGGAATAATTGCCTTCATAGCTGTAGAAATCGCCCCGGTCAATTTCAAAGATCCGCTGGGTCACCTGATCAAGGAAGTAGCGATCGTGGGTGATCAGCAGCAGCGCCCCGGGGAATCGGTTGAGGTACTCTTGCAGCCATTCCACGGACTCCGCGTCGAGGTGGTTGGTGGGCTCGTCCATCAGCAGGGCGTCGGGTTCGGCGAGTAGGGCGGCTGCGATCGCAATCCGTTTGCGATACCCCCCAGACAAACTGCCGATTTTGGTCTCAAAGTCATTGATGCCGAGCTGGCTGAGAATGGCCTTGGCACTGGTTTCGAGATCCCAGGCTGCCGTGGCATCCATCTGGGCCGTGACCCGAGAGAGTTCCCCCATCAGGCTATCGAGATCCGCCGGGTCGCCAGCGGCATGGGCCATGCGGTGGGAGAGGGCTTCGTATTCCCGGATCAGCCGCATTTTCTCCCCGGCATCGGCAAAGACCTGCTCTAGCACGGTGTGCTCGTCGTCCATCTCTGGCTGCTGGGGCAGATAGATAATCTTCGCCCCCGAATTACGCCAGAGGTCGCCGCCACCGATGGGCTCTAGGCCGCTGATCATCTTCAGCAGGGTGGACTTGCCGGAGCCGTTGGTGCCGATGATGCCGACCTTATCGCCTTCCTCTAGGCTAAAGCTGGCATCTTTGAGGATTTCCTTAATGCCAAAGTCTTTTTGAACCGATTTGAGAGTGAAGAGGGTCATGACCAGGAGGAAGAGAACCGTAAACCAGTCTAACCGGATCCTCCGGTTAACTTGCGGGTCGGCCCTAGGGTTGACCAGAGTCAGGGGCGGATTCGGGCTTCTGCATCAGGGCAACATTGCGGCAGGGAATCTGACAGCGCCAGCCGTAGTGCTGGGCCAGATATTCCAGCGTTTCCTGGCGGTAAAAGGTGACGTGGGTGCAATCGCGGCGGTAGTGCCAGTTGGCAAAGGCCCGATCGTCCGTCTGAAAACAGGTCATAATCCCCAGCCATCCCCCTGGCTTAAGCAGGGCATTGAGCCGATCGAACTCGGTGGCTGGCTGATGGAAATGCTCAACAGTTTCGGTGCAGGTGATGAAGTCGTAGGTCTGGGCCAGAACTGCCGGGTCAGGATAGAAAAACGGATCGTACAGTTCCACCCGATGGCCCGATCGTCTCAGCATGGCCGCCAGCACGGGGCCAGGGCCGCAGCCATAGTCCAGCCCCTGTTGTCCCTGGCCCAGGTGAGCCAGCAGCGGTGCTGCTAACCGATTGAGAAAGCGCTGATAGCCCTCATCTGCATCATTCTGGTGCAGGTCATATCGGGATTTCTCAAAGGCGGGGGAGGGCAATTGGTCAGCTGCCAGCAGGGTGGCTTGGCACTGACCACAGCGCCAGTAGGCTTGGCCCTTGACGGTTAAAAAGGGGTGAGTCTGCCCTGTTCGACAAACTCGGCAGGGTGGACTGAGCATAGTGCCTTGGCAATATAAGCGGCTTTGAGCGCAAAACACAGCGCCCCGGCACCAAAAACAAAGCCCCCGTCATCCAGCGCATTCCAGCGCACAGATCACGGGGAGCTCTTAGCTATCGATGCGGTGTGAGTCGGGTCGTGGCTCTTAGGAGCGACGAGGGCTCAGATGCGATCGCTAGGCTGCGTCGTCCCGCTCGATGTACAGGAACAGAAATGCCATTGCAGCGGCGGGAAACACCAGCCCAGTCAACGGCA
>PXDR01000265.1 GCA_003566335.1 Cyanobacteria bacterium T3Sed10_344R1 | reverse complement strand
GGGCCAGTGGGGATGGGCACTGTGGGCCGCCGCGTTGGTAATTTGGTTGGCAGCCAGCAGATTTTGGGGGTAGAGGGAACTGCGGTGGTTCTGGGCGGTGACGGTGGCGGCACCAGGCAGCAGGGGCAGGGCTGACAGGTCGAGGTTGGCCCCGAGGTTGGCCGCCTGCACCATTTCGAGCAAATGGCCGATGAGGCCAAAGCCGGTGATGTCAGTGCAGGCGGTGGCTCCATGGTGCTGTAGGCAGGTGGCGGCGGCTTGGTTCGACTGACTCATCTGAGCGATCGCAGCCTCAATCCAGCGCCCCTTGGCCTGGCCCTGCTGGTCAGCGGCGAACAGGGTGCCGGTGCCCAGGGCTTTGGTCAAAATTAAGGTTTGGCCGGGCTGTAGGGCTCCTTTGGTCAGGAGTTTGTCGGGATGAATCATGCCGTTACAGCTCAGTCCCAAAAATAACTCTGACCCTTCTGTGGTGTGGCCACCAATCAGCTGGGTTTTGGCCTGGGTCAGGGCGGCTTGCACCCCGGCCATTAGCAGGCCCAGGGTACGGCCCTGGATTTTGGGATGGGCGTAGGGCAGGGTGACTAAAGCCAGGGCGGTTTGGGGGGTGGCTCCCATGGCCCAAAGGTCGCTGAGACAATGGTGAACGGTGATTTGGCCAAACAGGTAGGGATCGTCCACAAGGGCAGGAAAGGCATCGACGCTGTGGACGGTGGCTAGGTCGGGGGTGAGGCGCACCACGGCGGCGTCATCCGGTTGATTCAGACCCACCAGTACGTCGGCCGCTTGGGGCCAGGGGCTGGGGTCAACGGGCTGAAGCTGCTGCAGGGCTTGGCTGAGGGCAACGCTACCCAGTTTGGAGCCGCAGCCTGCACAGTGCATAGGGCTGGCCTCACCGGCGCTGTCCATGGCCGGAAAGTCCCGAAAGCGGTCCATGAATTTCCCGTCAATTCGGTCTTTCCAGCGGCGGAACCAGACGGATTCCCAGGCGAGGCCATTCCGGGATGCGATCGCAGTATCCTCGCCGGTATCAATCAGGCTGAGGTATTCCCCCTGGGGCAGAAAGGGTCGCAGGGCTTTGCCCTGGAGCTGACGCTTGAGGTTGTCTAGCAGGGGCTTACCCTGTCGCACGGCAAACACCCCGGCCTTAGGGCGGGGATGGTGAATCATCGTGGCAATATCCCCGGCGGCAAACACCGTGGGATGGCTGGTGGATTGCAGGGTGTCGTCTACGGCCAGAAAGCCGTGTTCGTCGGTGTCGAGGCCCGTTTTGGCTAGCCAGTCGGGGGCTCCGGCATTGGTGACCCAAATGATGCGATCGCAAATCACCTCAAACCCCGGCTGGCCCGTAACCCGCCGCTGTTCGCCCAGGGCTTCCACCGCAGTCACCCCTTGGTTGAGGTGAACCTGCACCCCCCGCTGGCGCAGCCGCTTGAGCACATAGCGGCGGGTGCGGCGATTGCGATCGGCCATCAGCTCTGGCCCCCGCTGAAACAGATGCACCGTCACGGCTGAGCGCGGCAGCCCGGCAGTCGCCATCACCTGCCACAACCGCGCCTGCATGGTGAACGCTAGCTCCACCCCACCGACCCCGCCCCCGACAATCCCTAGGGACACCGGACGGGGCTCAGCGGCGATCTGATTGAGAAACTGCTGCCAAGCGGCCAACAGTTGGGGCACGGGCTTGGCTGGAATGGCGTAATCTGCTGCCCCCGGCACGGTGAGTCGGCGGGGGGTACTGCCGATGTCTACGGACAGCAGGTCATAAGCGATGGGGGGATGTTGGGCGGTATGAACAAGCTGGTGATCCGGGTCAAGGTCGGTGACGGTATCGACAATCAGGCGGCAGCGGGCGAAGCGAGTCAGGGGCCGCAGGTCGATGTGGGCTTCATCAAAGCTGTAAATTCCGGCAATGTGGGGCGGCAGCATCCCGGAGTAGGGGGTTTCCACCAGGTTGCTAATTAGGGTTAGCCCGACCCCCGGCAGGGGATTCATGCCCCACATTTCTAGGACGAGGGCATGGCTATGACCGCCGCCAATTAAAACCAACTCTTGTTGAATGGGTAGATCAGGGGTCACGTTAAAGCGGACGAGATGAGCTCATAGCCTGTTGATACTCTTGCTCAATCACGGGCAGGGTGGGATTGGCGAGTACCTTGCCATTGACCAGCACAATGGCAGTGGACTGGCTGGGTTCGCTGCTCGTAGCCAGAATCACAGCACCGAGTTCAGCTTGGTCAATCCCCCCGTTTCGACCGGCATTCCGAAATAGATAGGGAATCCCCTGCTGGTCTAAGGCGGACATTAAGGCTTGGGCAGGCGGGCAGTTCTCGGGGCCATAAACCAAGACCTGGGGGGTGCCATCTGCGGTGACTTGATTGGGAATTTCTGACAACGGCAGGTCTAACCCTGGCACCTCGACCCCCATCAACGCCAGCAGCCGGAGTTGCCAGTGACCTTGGGGAAAGATATTAGTCGTTAACAGATGTAGGCTTGCAGCGAGAGCCGCAAACCCTAAGCCCAACCCTAACCAGGAAATACGCATCGGTACACCTTCGACGCTGTTGAGTTTTTGCCGTTCAGGCTTCGGGCTGCTTTGCCAAAAAGTCGAGGAAGCCCTCACAGGCATCGAGCAGCAGATCAATCACGTAATCAAACCCCTCGGGGCCACCGTAGTAGGGGTCAGGGACTTCTTGGTCAGAATGGTGGCGGCAGAACTCGCACATCAGCTTGACCCTGTGCCGGTATTTTCCGGCGGGGTCAAGGCGCAGGATATTGGCGTAGTTGTCTTTGTCCAT
>PXDR01000471.1 GCA_003566335.1 Cyanobacteria bacterium T3Sed10_344R1 | reverse complement strand
TGCTTAGCGTATTCGTTGAGCTGGGTCAGTTCTGTGGGATGAGCAGGCGCACCATATCCTTTACGGCCCTTGGTTACTCGCCAGGCAACAGACTGATCTTGATGCGGACAAACTATCTCAACGGATGCAGAAGCCTTGTGATTCATAATGTCCGCTTCGACAATCGGGCGGCCAGACGTTCCTGCCTGTCGGATTCGGCTGACCACCCAAGACAAGGCCAGGGCCGCTGCATCCAGCACTGTGGATTTTCCAACCCCGTTGACCCCCACCAACACATTGAGCCGGGAGTCTAGATCAAGGGTTAGCGCTCGTGCGCCCCGGTAGTGAGTGAGGGTGAGGGTTTGGATGTGCATGGTGCCAGATGGCCAGATTGGCCTATTCCCACTCGATGGTGCCGGGGGGTTTGGAGGTGATGTCATAGACCACGCGGTTGACCCCCTCTACCTCGTTGACGATGCGGTTGGAGATGGTTTCTAGCAGGTCGTAATCCACCCGCGACCAGTCCGCCGTCATACCGTCTTCGCTGGACACCAGCCGCAGCACCACGGGGTAGGCGTAGGTGCGCTGATCGCCCATGACGCCAACGCTGCGGATGGGCAGCAGCACCGCAAAGGCTTGCCAGAAGTCGTGGTACAGTCCCTGTTTGCTGACTTCATCCCGCACTACAAAGTCGGCATCCCGCAGGATATTTAGCCGCTCGCTGGTGACTTCGCCAATGATCCGGATGGCAAGGCCAGGGCCGGGGAAGGGATGGCGACGGACGATTTCTTCGGGCAGGCCGATGGAGCGGCCCACTTTGCGCACTTCGTCTTTGAACAGCTTGCGCAGGGGTTCGATCAGCTTGAACTGCAGGTCTTTGGGCAGACCTCCGACGTTGTGGTGGCTCTTGATTTTGACGGCGACCCGCTCCCCGGTTTTGGGATCAACGTTGGTGTCGGCAGATTCAATCACGTCGGGATAGAGGGTGCCTTGGGCCAGGTAGTCGAAGGGGCCAAGCTCCCGGGACTTTTCTTCAAACACCCGAATGAATTCATGGCCGATGCGTTTGCGCTTTTCTTCGGGATCTGTCACCCCAACCATTTTGTCTAGGAACCGATCTCGGGCGTTGATGTAGGCGACGGGAATCTTGAATTTATCGGCAAATAGCTTGACCAGTCGTTCCGGCTCCCCTTTACGCATGAACCCTTGGTCGATGAACATGCAGGTGAGCTGGTTGCCAATGGCCCGGTGCAGCAAAAAGGCCAGGGTGGAGGAGTCTACGCCGCCAGAGAGGGCCAGCAGCACGCGCTTGTCGCCCACCCGCGCCCGCACTTCGCGAATCGCTTCTTCGACAAAGGCTTCGGTAGTCCAGGTGGGTTCGCAGTCGCAGATGTGGTAGACAAAGTTGCGGATTAGGGCAATGCCGTCCTGGGAATGCACCACTTCGGGGTGGAACTGGACGCCGTAGAGCTGGCGTTCATGGTGGGCGATCGCAGCGCAGGGCGTGTTATCGGTATGGGCCAATAGCTCGAACCCGTCGGGCATCCCGGCCACGGAATCCCCGTGGCTCATCCACATGGTGGAGCCTTCTTCGACATTGGTCAGCAGGTCGGTGGGGTCGTCGATAAACAACGAGGCTTTGCCGTACTCACCCCGGTCAGCTCGCTCGACTTGCCCGCCTAACTGCTGCACCATCAGCTGCATACCGTAGCAAACCCCCAGCACCGGGATGCCTAGGTTCCAAATCTCTGGATCGCAGTGGGGCGCACCGGCATCGTAGACGGAGTTTGGCCCGCCGGAGAGGATGATGCCTTTGGGGTTGAGCTGCTTGATTTGTTCGACTGACGTGCGATAAGACAGCACCTCAGAATAGACCTGGGTTTCGCGGATGCGGCGGGCAATCAGCTCGGAATATTGGGAGCCGAAGTCCAGGATGACCAGCATTTGGCGGTTGAGGTCGCGGGATTCGGGACTGCTGCTGCCCTCGGCGTTGGCGGGGGCGGGAGTTTGGAGGGTCACGGGGATAATCCTTAAAGTTAAGTTGGGCTAAATAGGGAAACCAGCGGGAGAGCGTGCCCCTAGCGGGGAAAGGATGTGACATAGGACAACGCCCTGAACGCGGTCAGCAGCGGGGAACGACTGACCGCAGGACGTTAGCACTGGGTTGACAATAGTGGACTTGAAAAACAGCCCCCGGCAGCCTGGGAATAGGCGACTAAGTTTTAGGAAATCCCGAGGGAATGTTGAGTCAAAAATTATTCTTATCAGGTTAGCAAACTCGGGGAAGCAGCGTAGCCGCTGTCTGGCTGATTATGATCGGGTTGCGATCGCGATCGAACAGTAAACAGCCCACGGATAAGGGCGAGGATGGGGTGCGATCGCAGTGATTTTGCACATAGGCCGTGGCTCGCTGATCAATCGCCGTGGCCAGGGCTCCATAGACCCGCTCGACCCAGGGTTCCCCGGTTTCTGCCTCAAATTGGCGAATTAGGGCGAGGGCGGCTTCTGCGGTGGCGGCGGTTAAAATTGCTTGAATTTGGGTTTGGGGTAGTCCTAACGCGCCGCAGTAGGCGGCTAGAATTTCCTGCCGTCCGTCGGCGACATGGTGATGGGTGTGGAAAATCCCCCCAGCCAGCTTCAGCAGCTTGCCGTGGTAGCCAAATAGCAGCACAGACTTGACCCCTTGCTGGGCGGCTGCCACCAGCAGCGGCCCTAGCCAATTCGCGGTTTTCAGGCGGCGCTCGGCCTGGATACCTAGCTTGAGGGAGAGATCTAGGCCGTTTTCCCCCAGACAAAACACCAGGTCGTCATACTGCT
>PXDR01000239.1 GCA_003566335.1 Cyanobacteria bacterium T3Sed10_344R1 | reverse complement strand
GGTATGACGGGTATCTTCTGCCGCAATTAGATCGGCCTGTTGCAGCACCCGCAGACCGCGAAAGGTCATGTCCTCTAAGTTGCCGATGGGGGTCGCCACCACATACAGCGTTCCGGGCTGAAGTTGGGGCGAGTCAGGATCTGAAGGCATGGCAACAAAGACGCTTTGGCATAACGGGATCTGGCATAACCAGCTGGGCTTTCAGTGTAAGAGATTGGCAACCCACCTCGGCAACCCACCTCGGCCCCCCCTCAGTACCCACTCCCCAGTAAACTAAGGCAAGTTTATTTCTCTGTTGGCTGAGCAGCATGGCTTATTCCCAAGAAGTGCAGATCGCAACGGCAACCGTCCAGGCAGCAGCTCGACTCTGTGAAGCAGTGCGCCAAGATCTGGTACCCCAGGCGATGGAAAAGCTCGATCGCAGCCCCGTGACTATTGCGGACTACGGAGCCCAAGCCATCATTTGCGAAGCCCTGTCTACCGCGTTCCCTGACGATCCGGTGGTGGGGGAAGAAGACGCCAAAGATTTGCGCCAGGATGAGTATGCCGAGCAACTGGCCCAAGTCGCTCAGTACGTGCAGGCCACCACCTCATCAATGGTTCACCCCGATCAGGTGCTGACCTGGATTGACCACGGCAACGGTAAGGTTTGCGATCGCTACTGGACTCTCGACCCCATCGACGGCACCAAAGGCTTTTTACGCGGTGACCAATACGCCGTAGCCCTAGCGCTAGTGGAAAAAGGCGATCTCAAAGTTGGTCTGCTAGCCTGCCCTGCCCTCACCCTCGATGATCAAACCGGTTGGCTGTTCACGGCCGTGCGCGGCCAGGGGGCCAGCCGCCAACCCCTAGCTGGTGGCGATCCTCAGCCGATTTCGGTCAATACTGACCCCGCGCAGCTGCGATTTGTCGAAAGCGTCGAAGCCAGCCACGGCCATGGCTCCCTCCAGTCTGCCGTAGCCCAAGCGGTCGGCATTAGCCGAGACCCGGTGCGCATGGACAGCCAGGCCAAATACGCCGCTGTCGCCAGCGGCCAAGCCGCCCTCTACCTACGACTGCCCTCTCCTAAAACCCCGGACTACCGCGAAAAAATCTGGGATCATGCCGCTGGAACGTTAGTGGTGGAAGAAGCAGGGGGCACTGTCACCGATATGCATGGCCAACCCCTAGATTTTTCTAAATCTGCCAAGCTGAATGAGAACCAGGGCGTCGTCGTCAGCAACGGCGCAATCCACGCTGCGACCTTAGCGGCCCTAGCCCAGTAGTCGGAATCCCCGGCTTGCCACTACCGATATAGCTCGATTGTGTCTGGGCCGATGGTGATTCTGTATTGGCTGTAAAAATCCTGGCCCAACAGTGCTACATCACCGCCAATCGCCACCTCTAGGTTATTTTTGACCACCCCGCCGACCTCGATCGCATCTAAGCGCCCCACCGGCACAGTAATCGTGCGGCCATCGGCCACTGTGACCCGTGCTTGGCCGATAATTTCCACGCCAATTTGCTCGGCCATGGCCGCCGTAATCAGCGTTCCCGAGGCTCCGGTGTCAAACAGCATGTCAAAGGGGGCGCTGCCCTGGGTGCCCGTCATGTTGGCTGACACCACAGGAATGCCGCTGCGTCGGGCCACAATGTTAAGCCGACCGATTCGACCTGCTGGGGCTGGGGCTGCGGCTGTGGTTTCTACCGGCTCAGGGATGACGATGGGTTGAGGCGGTCGATCGGCCCGAGCTTGGGCCGATTGCAGGTTGGCTTGATATTCCTGAACCTTTTGTTGAGCTTCGCTATGGCGGGGATGGTCAGCCGGAATCTGATTCAGCAGATCGAGAGCCTGCTGCCATCGGTTAGCGGCCAGTTGCCAGTCATCCTGAGATTGGGCCGATTGACCAATCGCCACGGCACTAGAAGCACGGTTTACCGCATTGCGAAACAAGTCAGGCTGCTCAGGGGCGGGTTCAGTTGCCTCCGCCTGCTCTGCCTCTGCTGGCGCTAGATCTGGATCAAGGGAGATAACTTCGTCAGGGTTCTCTGATATATCCGTTATATCCGTAGATCTATTCGGCTCGGTGCGGAAAGGGGTGCGATCGCAACCTGTACTGCCAAACAATAGCCCTAATGCCAGTATCCCTAGACCGAGTCGCCCTTTGAGCCAATTGCCGATCATCTCTCTGCGTCCCTGCTCCACCATTTCAGCCATCCTAACAGTCCCCTGTTTTTTCCATCGTGCCCTGTATAGATGCCGCAATAAATAACGCTAAACTGAGGACGATTTAGGCGTACTTAATCGTTCGTCCCACCCCGCATCGCTAGAGGAATCCGTCATGGCTCGGACAAGACAACCCGCACTGTTAGTTTTGGCAGATGGCACAGTTTATCGGGGCTGGTCTTTTGGAGCCAATGGCACCGTCATGGGTGAAGTGGTGTTCAACACCGGCATGACGGGCTACCAAGAAGTCTTGACCGACCCCAGCTATCGGGGCCAAATCATCAGCTTTACTTACCCCGAACTGGGCAACACCGGGGTAAACCCCGAAGACGAAGAATCTGATCGGCCCCAAGCTATGGGTGCGATCGCCTGTAACATCTGCTGGCGACCCAGCAACTGGCGCGCCACCCAGTCCCTGCCCGACTATCTCAAAGAGCACAACATCCCTGGCATTTACGGCATCGACACCCGCGCCCTCACCCGCCAACTGCGCAGCCAGGGGGCCGTCAATGGCGCAATCTCCACTGAAATCCTCGACCCTGACGACCTGCTGCAACGGCTGCAAGACGCCCCCAGCATGGAAGGACTGAACCT
>PXDR01000008.1 GCA_003566335.1 Cyanobacteria bacterium T3Sed10_344R1 | reverse complement strand
GGGAGGGGACGGGGCAGGGTTCGACGCCGCAGGTGTTGACGGTGGCTTTGAGTTGGGCGATGGTTTGGCCTAAGACGGGGTGGGGCCAGTCTGGGGCGATTTCGGCCAGGGGCACGAGCACAAAGGCCCGCTCGTGCATCCGGGGATGGGGCAGGCTGAGGTTAGGGGTATCTAGCACCTGTTGCTCAAATAGCAGCAGGTCGATGTCGAGCAGGCGCGGCCCCCAGCGTTCTCGCCGCACTCGGCCAAACTGGGCTTCGGTGTCGAGCAAGACTTGCAGCAGAGCCTCGGGGGCTAGGCTGGTTTTGAGCAGGGCGCACTGGTTGAGATAGTCGGGCTGAGGTGGGCCGACTGGGGCGGTGCGGTAGTGGCAAGAGGCGGCGATTAGCTGCACTTGGGGCAAGTTCTGGAGATGGGTCAGCGCACCGGTCAAAATTGCGGCGGAGTCTCCTAAGTTGCTGCCCAGTGCGATCGCACAAACGGCCTGTCTCATCAAGTTCTGGTATGCCCCCAAATTCCCAACCCCCACTATACCGGAGGGTTATTCCTGCAGGGGCAATTCTCTAAAGGCTGTCGGTGGGTCACTCTGGCTGATAAAGGCCGCGATCGACGATCAGGGTCTCGGATTCGTTCGGGTTGATCACCATCAGGGCGCGCACCCGTTCAAAGTTGCTCTTGAACGGTAAGTTGGAGCGCTTCAGTCCAGCTTTGAACCCGGATGTGGCGGCGGCTATCGGGTTGGCGGCGGGTTCATAGCCCTGGAGATAGGCCGTAACGAGCTGATGGAAAATCGGCTGCAGTCGCCTTGACAGGGCCGCTTCAACGTCGGCAATGGTGCCGTAGCCATCAATCACGCGGCCCATGGCGTGGGCGATCGCCATATTCTCAGCGACGCTGGTGGGCTGACTCCGGTGGAGACTGGCCCAACACGCCTCGAAAGCATCAAGTCCAGTAAGCATCTCAATCCCTTCCTAATTCTGATCTGGATATTTTGATCTGGCCCTGATGGATGAGATGCTCCCTTACCCTATAGAATGCCCCATTTTCTCTCAACTTATGTCTATCGCGTCTGATTCTATGGCTAATATTGAGCGTCTCTACACTGATGGAGCTTGTTCTGGCAACCCTGGCCCCGGCGGGTGGGGCACCGTGGTTTATTTCGACGATGGTTCAGTCCATGAGCTGGGGGGGGGCGATCGCAACACCACGAACAACCGGATGGAAATGCAGGCTGCGATCGCAGCGCTTGAGTTTTTGATCCAAACCAATCAGCAAGCCCCCGTTGCCCTGTACACCGACAGTGAGTACGTCAAAAAAGGCATCACCCAATGGATTAGCGGCTGGAAGCGCAAAGGCTGGAAAACAGCTGCTGGCAAGGCGGTGTTGAACAAAGACCTCTGGCAATCCCTAGATCAGCTCAACACCCAAGCCAACCAACAGTTACAGCAACCTGTGCAATGGTGCTACGTTAGAGGGCACTCCGGCGATGAAGGCAATGAACGCTGTGACACCATCGCCCGAGCCTATTCCCACGGTCAGTCCATTTCTCTACGGCAAAAAACTCCCCATTTAGCCCCCACTCCTGCCAGAATTAGAAAATCGACCGATTCGGCTGTAAATCCCTCAGTATCAACCGATCAGGCAGACCAAACGATAGATTTTTGCTACAGTACTGACGTTTCTGCCCCTAACGCCAATTCTTCCCCTATGTCAGACATGCCTAGCCCCCAGTCCAATGTTGATCAAAGCGACAGTTTGCCCCGCGAAGCTCGCGTGGTTCAACTCCGTAATGCGGTAGAAACGCTACACCTTGCCGACGAAGTTGCTAAGCAAGGTTATCTGATCACCAGTGCCGAACTTGCCGACTTGATGGATGTTAATGCCAGTGCTGTTACCAGCCGAGGTGAGTACTGGGCCTGGCGCAACTGGACCGTGTCCCGAGTCCGCCGCGAAGGCAACCAAATTCTCTGGCAGCTAGAGCGGATTGACTAGCGACTAGTACCGTCTGAATTCGGCTACAGTCCGCATCGGCAAGAGAAATGATAGGGGCGCGGTCTCTGCGTCCCTACAGTTTGGCTGTGCGGCTTGGGCCTAAAGTAGCTCAGGGCGAAGGGGCGACACAGTTTTCTGGATCGTAGTCAACAACGGTGACTCTGAAGACATACGCTTCTCTCGTGTCTTCTGACGCCGGGAAATCATACTCTTTGACCAGTTCAATCGCCTCGTCATTCAACGGGGCATATCCTGTTCCGCGAATCAGTTCTAGTTCGCCGTCAATCTCCCCAGCGTGATCCACAACTGTCGCCAGAAACGCAACGCCAGGAGAGGTATCCAGGCAAACGTTGGTTGTATGGGATAGCTGGAGATCTTTTTCTATGGGCATACGATCTGACGCAACCGTTGCATTCGTCGCCAACGGCTCCCACCAGTCGATCCAGATCGCTAAGCCGCCGCCATCTTGTTCTTCGGACTGGGCGACTTCAGCCGGGTTGTATTCATAAGTCCCCGCACTTCCGGCTGATTCATCTGCCAAAGGCTCTGGCGGCGGGGGCGGCGGGGGCGGCCCGTCTTCAGTGGGGCCGTCTTCAACCGGGCCGCCCTCAACTTGAACCACCGGATCTGATTCAGCCGAGCTTGATTCAACTGGGTCTGAGCTCTGGGGGCTGGCTGCTGGTTCTACGGCATCAGCCTCGGGTTGGGCGGCGGGAGGCTCAACGGCAGCAGGGGGCGGCGTTGAGCGGGCTTGAGGCGGCGGGGTTTGGGCTGGTGGGGTTTGGGCTGGTGGGGTTTGGGCTGGTGGGGT
>PXDR01000101.1 GCA_003566335.1 Cyanobacteria bacterium T3Sed10_344R1 | reverse complement strand
CGCAGCGCAACATTGAGTTTTGGCGCTGGACGGCCCAAGATTTAGGCAGTGCGGCCCTATATTTTGTGATCGATTACGAGCTGCCGCTGCTGCTGTATGTGGGCGAAACACTGCGGGCTAACCAGCGCTGGAAAGGGGAACACGACTGTAAGCGTTACCTGTTCAACTACATCGCCGCCCACCGGCCCCACAATCTAACAGTTCGGCCTGGGATTGGCTTCTGGCCCGAAGCTCCCGCAGCCCGAGTCCCCCGGCAACAGATCGAGTCTGCCTTAATTCACCGCTGGCGCTCACCGTTCAACAAAGAAAATTGGGGCTTTTGGGGCACCCCATTTATCGGCCAGAAATCCCCCTGATTCTCCCTGATTCTTATAAATGCACCCTAGGTTGAACCCCCTACACTGTGACTGGGTTTTGCCAGACCTGTTTCAAGGTTTCTAAAAATGCGAAAACTGCCGGGGGGTGAAGGGCGTCTGCTAGGGTAATCACCCCAATGACCCGCTCTAGGGGCACGGGTAGCTCTGCGACGACTAGATCCGGGGGAATGGGTTCCGCTGCCAACTGGGCCATGATGGTGCTTCCGAGCCCCCGCCGCACCATGCCCAAAATTGTGGAGTCTTCCCGCACCTCATAGGCGGGTCGCAGTTGGGTGCCAAACCGCTGGGCGTGGGACTCTAGCAAATCACGGCAGCAGTCGTTAACTGGAGCCAAAATGAGCGAGCTGGCATTTAACTCTTCCCAAGAAATGGGGTTGGCGGGCTGACTACCGGGGGGCAATAGCGCCAGATACCGATCTCGCATCAGTTCCCACGCCTCGAACCGGTTAGAACTGGGTAGGTAGGTGAAGCCAATGTCTGCATAGCCCTGCTGCACGGCATCTTCAATGGCGTGGAAGTGGTCGCACTCGTCAATGGAAATGCCAATGCTGGGGTACTTATCCCGAAATGCCTCGATCACGGCTGGCAAAATGTGGGTGGCGACGCTGCGAAATCCGGCGAGCCGAACTTGGCCTCCTTGCAGCCCTCGGGCTTGTTCTGCGGTCTTGGCGACGGTCTCTAAGGCCCGCAGGACTTGATGGGCGTTGGCGGTCACTTTCTCCCCAATCGGTGTCAGCACGGCCCCTTGGCGGCCCCGACTGAGCAAGATTACCCCAAGCTCGTCTTCTAGGGTGGCGATCGCATGGCTAATCGCCGACTGGGACAAATCTAGGTGCAGGGCAGCATCGCTAAACGTGCCGTGTTCTGCGATCGCAACCAGCGCCCGCAACTGAGAAACCTTGAGCCGATAAGGATTAATCTCAGCCATAGCACTGCCTACTTGCCTCTCCGGGATGGCCCTGGTGTCAAAAAAGCCGCGTCGAAAAAGTCACGGCGAAGTCACGTCTAGTCTAATGGGGATTTACCCAGACACAAGCCCTCCCCCCATTGCGAGGCCATTCCCTGAGATCCCTACGGAGATCTCGTCTAGATTCCATCTAAACTTCATCTAGATATAGCGGTCAACCCTGATTAATCTCCCGAGGGCTACTAGATATAGAGCTGTAGATCAGATACCCTGTGAAGACAACGGAATTAGGCAGGCCGCAACGCAGACCGGCAGCCCCGCCCGTGCAGTATATTTGAACTAACGTCCAGGTCAGCCTGTTATGTCTACCGATGTCACCCCGTCCCCCTTTGTCGGTTTGCACATTCACAGCGACTATAGCCTGCTCGACGGGGCCAGTCAGCTGCCATCGCTGATCGATCGGGCGGTGGAATTGGGCATGCCTGCGATCGCACTCACCGATCACGGCGTCATGTATGGCGCGATTGAGCTGATCAAAGCCTGCAAAGGCCGAGGCATCAAGCCGATCATCGGCAACGAGATGTACCTAATCAACGGCGACATCACCCTGCAACAGCGCCGCCCCCGCTATCACCAAGTGGTGCTCGCCAAAAACTTTCAGGGCTACAAAAATCTGGTGAAGCTCACCAGTATTTCCCACCTACAGGGAGTGCAGGGCAAAGGCATCTTCTCCCGCCCCTGCATCAACAAAGAACTGCTAGAGCAGTACCACGAAGGGCTAATTGTTACCAGCGCCTGCCTCGGCGGTGAAGTACCCCAAGCGATTATGCAAAACCGGCCTGACGTAGCCCGGCGGGTGGCCCAGTGGTACAAAGATCTCTTCGGTGACGACTACTACCTAGAAATCCAAGATCACGGCTCCCCCGAAGATCGGGTGGTGAACGTCGAGATTGTCCGCATCGCTGCCGAACTGGGGATTAAAGTCATCGCCACCAATGACTCCCACTACATCTCCTGCAACGACGTCGAAGCCCACGACGCCCTGCTCTGCATCCAAACCGGCAAACTGCTAACTGAAGACAAGCGCCTGCGCTACAGCGGCACCGAATACCTCAAATCCGCCGACGAAATGCGGCAGCTGTTTCAGGATCACCTGACCGACGACATCATCGAATCCGCCATCACCACCACCCTCGAAGTCGCCGACAAAGTTCAGGACTACGACGGCATCCTCGGCGCACCCCGCATCCCCGACTTCCCCGTGCCCGACGGCTTCACCAAAGAAGACTACATGGCTAAAGTCGCCCGAGATGGCTTAGTCGCCCGGCTCAAGTGCAGCGGTTACGACCAAATCGAGCCGACCTACCAAGCCCGGCTGGAATACGAAATCGAGATGATGCAGCAGATGGGCTTCGCCACCTACTTCCTGGTGGTGTGGGACTACATCCGCTTTGCCCGAGATCGCAAAATTCCGGTTGGCCCCGGTCGGGGTTCCGCCGCCGGTTCCCTCGTGGCCTAT
>PXDR01000637.1 GCA_003566335.1 Cyanobacteria bacterium T3Sed10_344R1 | reverse complement strand
TTTTCTCTTCTGCATTATTCCAGCTTGGTTGACCGCCGGTCAGCCCCCAGGCTATTTTCAATCTCCGGTCAACGCCGCCGCACAGAGCGCTGCCCCAATCAGCCCCACCTGAGGGTTGAGCACAATGTGAACCGGCACTTTTTCCAGCAGGGGGCTGACTCGGCCCTTATCGCTAAAGGCATTGAGGAAACAGTCGTTCTTCATCAGGGGCAGGTTCTTGGCGGCAATGCCCCCAGCAACATACAGACCGCCGTAGGGCAGTAGCTTGAGGGCGAGGTTCCCAGCTTCTGCGCCGTAGGCTTCGACAAATAGGGCCAGGGTTTTTTCGCTAAGCCGATCTGTCTGGGCGAGGGCAGCTTGGGAAATAGCGGCGGCGGGATCTACCGTGCGGCTGAGTCCGGCTTGGCGCTCCCAGGTGGTGACGGTCTCGGCAATTTCGGGGGATTCGTGAGCAAAGTTGCGATCGCGCAAAAACTGGTAAATCGCCACAATGCCCTGCCCTGACACCACCCGCTCGGCGGAAACGCGGGTGATTTGGTGCTTGTCTCGCAGGTATTTCAGCAGTTGAAACTCCATTTCAGATCGGGGGGCAAAGTCGGCGTGACCCCCTTCTGAGGGCAGCACGCGGTAGCGGTCGCCTTCGTGTACCAAAAAGCCTTGGCCCAGGCCGGTGCCTGCCCCAATGACGGCAATCGGAGCGGACTCTAGGGGCTCGCCCACTTGCAGCGTATGTAGGTCTTCAGGCCCTAGACCCAACACCCCATAGCCGACGGCGGCAAAGTCGTTGATTAACTCCACTCGGTGCAGCCCCAGGGCTGCCGCTAGACCCTCACCCTCTAAGGCCCAAGTTAGGTTGGTCAGGTTGGAGGTGTTGTTGACGACGGGGCCTGCGATCGCAAAACAGGCATGGGTCGGTTCAACCGATGCAATGCCCTGATCCTTAGCCTGCTGCAAAAACTGCACCACCATCGGCGCTAGATCCGAAAAGTCGGTACTGGCGAAGGTGTTTTCATATTGGGTGATGAGCTGGGGCTGGGATCGGGGTTTTTTTCCAGTCTGCGTCTGCACCAACCGCAGAATGGTTTTAGTGCCGCCAATGTCTCCGGCTAAAAGCTGACTCATGCTGCACCTCCAACTGTGACCGGGGTGGACTGGGGCAGGTCTTGATTGAGCTTGCCGCTACGGAATCCTTCGAGATCCAGGGTGACATAGGTGAAGCCAAACCCCTGAAAGACTGCGACTAGAGCCGGTAGGTCGGTCTGCTGAACAAACGTCCCGATTTCTGCGGGCGGTAGCTCAATTCGGGCGGTGTCTTGATGCGATCGCACCCGCAACGTCTTCAGCCCCAACTGCCGCAAATGGCGCTCGGCCCGCCCCACCCGCTGCAACTTCTCCACCGTGATCGCTTCCCCATAGGGAAAGCGGGAACTCAGGCAAGGCTGGGCCGGTTTATCCCACCAGGGCAAGCCCAATTCCCGCGCGATTTGCCGCACCTCTAGCTTGGTGATGCCCACCTCAGCCAAGGGCGATCGCACCCCCCGCTCCTGAGCCGCCTGAATGCCGGGGCGATAGTCCCCCAAGTCATCCGCATTCACCCCATCCACCACATAGGGATACCCCTGGGCTAGGGCCAGGGGCTTTAGGGTGTCGTGAAGTTCGCTTTTGCAGAAATAGCAGCGATTCACCGGATTGGTGGCGTAGTTGGGATTATCAATTTCGTGGGTGCGCACCACCTCATGGCGAATGCCAATGGTCGCCGCCTGAATCCGGGCATCTTCTAAATCCTCCGGCATCAGGGAAGGAGATTCCGCCGTCACCGCCAAGGCCCGATCTCCCAACACATCTTGGGCCACCTTGGCCACCAGGGTGCTGTCAATGCCGCCAGAATAGGCAATCAACGCCCGATCCATTTGGGTAAAGATTGCTCGAAGTTCAGTTAATTTATGGGTCACCATATTAGCCGGTATCTTGTCCGCAGATTTATTGGGGCTAGGTTAAGTTTGGAAAGCTTTATGCCCTAAGCTACCTCTTTTCGAGACGTTTCTTTCTGAAGCAAAAAATCGATGAAGTCTTCAATTTGTCCTAATCTACTTGAGGATAATTGACGAAGCTTGATTAAGATAGCCTCTTCTTGCTGATATTGTTCAACCGAGATAATTTTTGAGGAGCCTACTTCCACTGTGACGTGGGGAACATCAAAACCTTCCAAGCTATAGCCATCTTCTTGACCATCAGGCATGGGGTAGTGCTCAACGATTCTGGCAATTTCTCCTCGCTTTAGGTGATACTCTGGCAAATCTTCGGCAAGGGCAACACGAGTGTATAAAGGATGCTGGGATGTCATTTCTACGCTCCTTTATCTGGTATCAAAGTCACAAAATCAGTCGTTCTATCTGTCACCAGCCAAATCGTTCTTATCTTCAGCTCTACTCCATTTCTGCCGACTAAACAGCATCGAATGCTGTACTTATCTCCCCAGTCAGTTGTCTCGGCATACTCAGCGGGCTGCGTCAGAACCTGAGTTCGTAAGTCCTCCTTAAGTTCTTGCCAGTTTTCTAGGGTGTAGCCCGCTTGGGCTAGAAATTTAGATTTGTCATCTTGCTCTAAAGGAACTAAAAGATATTTTGTTAGCTTGCGCTCCGGGATGAGAGCATCTTGAGATAAAAGCATATTCTGCTTTCTGTTAGGGGACGGCTAGCTCTGAAAACGGCAAAGCCCTCCTTTCTACATCTTACCGTTCTGTTAAGGAAGACCCGTTTGACGTCGCAGAAAATCAATGTCAGGCACCAGCGGGTCATTCACCATCG
>PXDR01000089.1 GCA_003566335.1 Cyanobacteria bacterium T3Sed10_344R1 | reverse complement strand
TGAGACTTCAGCAGCGGACAGGGGACTGACGATGGGATCCGCCATTACTGGCTCCCCTGCCCCGACTAAGACAATGCGGTGGGTAAAGCGAACCCCGCCCCGAGGGGTGGCGTCGCTGATCACGGCATTGACCTGGACATCCTCGGGCGAAAATTGCCGGTCTTGATAGGGGATTTGGCCAAACAGCAGGGTGTGACGGTCGTGGCACAGCACTTGCCCGGATGGACTGCGATCGCAGCTCACCCGATGACTGCCGGTTGTCAGCAGACCATAGAGACTAAAAACGACGACACATATCAGCAGCAGCCAGCGCTGCGATCGCACCATGCCCACTGGTTGACTCGCCAAATTAACCGATTGAACCCTATATCGAATCCTCGCCGCCCGACCCAAGCGATCAGCGTCCGAGGATTCTTGTTTCTTGCTTACTTACTTATATTACGGGTTCTCTATTGGACGGGCATCCCCTGATCTTTGGGCTTCGGGGCTGGGGCAAAACTCAACTTCCGCTGCCGCAGCGCTTTCTTCACCTTGAGCAAACCGCGTAGCCAGCCCTGGGCCGGTTCTCCATAGAAAGCGAAAATATCGCCAAAGGCCAGCCGTCCATTGTGGTGGTGGATTTGGTGCCGTTCTGGGGTGGTGATGCCCAGCCTGCGGCAGAGCGTCTGTAGCCAGCCAGGGGTGACATAGTTCGGCCCCTCTTGGTGTCGCCACAGCACATGGGCTTGGGCCAATCCCAGCCCCAAGACAACGCCCCCGACGGACACCTGCGCCAGCCACGGAATAAACATCAAATACGGCAACGCGCTCAAAAAGCCGTCTAACAACGCCCAGGGCTGCCGCTGCCGGATGGCGTAGCGCACAAAGCTGCGGTCAGGGCTGTGATGCACTAGGTTATGAAACTTGCCAAATACATGTTCCGGCACGTGATAGCCAAAGGTCGCCACAAAATCACCGGCCAGCAGTAAAGCCAATGCGGTCAAAAAAATTGCGATCGCAGTCATTTTCCGTCCTTGCACTCCTCACCTCTGAGGGCACCCTAGCAAGGGGAAATTAAGGTTGATTTAATGTTTGATTGTCTAAGCTTAATCAATCAGACAATGCTGGTTCAGACAAGGCCGTTAGCCGTTGACGGTAGGGTTCCACCACGGGTTCAACCCGTTTAACCAAAACCTCTCCAGTCAAATCAGACAACAGGGCCATCAGGGCCTCCATCAGCTTCAACAGCCCCAGACGCAACCCCGTTTCATCTAGGGTCTCTATCTGATCGTCCAACGGCTTTAGCGCTACTCCAGTTACCCCAACCTGAATCACCTCAAGGGCGGCATACTGCTGTCGCACCTCGGTTAGGGCGCTGCGAAAAACCATCACCGTCGCCGACTCCGAGAGCCAATTAACTAGACGTGACCAAAGCTGCCCCAGCAGTTCTTGAGAAAGTTGCAGCAACTCTTGCTTATGCTGCAGGCCAGAGCCCACACCGTCTCCTTGGGGAGAGGGCGCAGCATTAATCACAGAAGTTGTAGAACCAGGCAGCATGGTTTTGATCTCGTTTAGTCCCGTACTAGGGATGCAAATAGCTAAGCAGCGGCAAATTACAGAGCTGTGGTGTTCAAATTATCTCTAGCCCCTGGTTAATCTCCCTGGTTTCTTTAGGAAAAAACCGTTATGGATAATGTCTTGAAACGATTTTCAATAATTTATTTTTTGATTGATTAACTTTCTACGGTCGTCGAAAAGTGAAGTCATAGCCGACATAGCTATCAGCCTCATACTGCACCACCACCCAGGTCTGAGGATCAAACGCTAGGGGATACGCCTCTCGTTCGACCGGCAGTCCTGTTGGGGTTTCCCCAGAGTTCAAGACACAGTAGGGCTGATCAATTACCTGGCGCACGGTGTCTCGATTAGCCTGTAGGTCAACTGACAACAGCTGAGACAGTTGTTCCCGCGATAGCACGGCGTTGGTTTGCACAACTTGCTGGCAGACGTCAGCAACCGCTTCCGAAAAACCGGCCCGGTGGCGGGGGGGCACGATCACGAACGCGGCCAGGG
The DNA here is from genome assembly GCA_003566335.1 of Cyanobacteria bacterium T3Sed10_344R1. Classification (GTDB taxonomy): domain Bacteria; phylum Cyanobacteriota; class Cyanobacteriia; order Phormidesmidales; family Phormidesmidaceae; genus PXDR01. The sequence goes on along the minus strand of PXDR01000089.1, from coordinate 762 downwards.
CCAAGACTGAACTCCCGACTACCCAGTATTTGGCGGGATGGGGCTTGGCAGATTGGCGGCGGGGCGGCGGTGGCGAGGGGGGGGACACTGGGTTGGCTTGCGATCGCACCCAATCGCTATAGCGACCACCAGTTTGCTGAACTGGCGGCTGGGCTGGCGGTGAAGACGCCGGGGGATGATAGCGACGGTAGTAGGACATAGTTGCGCGCCCTTGTGGTGACAGCTAAATCCCAGTTTAGTTTATTTGTACTATTCTGACATCGTCTCACCCCTCTCAGCGCAGAATCAGACCCTCAAACCAGCCAGTTCTGATCACCTGACCTAGAGACAGAGAGCGCTGTTAGATATTTCGGAGCGGCTTGAAATTGCCGCTTGAGCGAAATCGGTCTCTATCGAGAATGCGCCGACCAGGTATGATAGAAAACTGGTTGTTTTCTGCGGCGTGAGCCTTGATTGAACGTTATACCCTGCCCGAGATGGGCGAACTCTGGACGGATACCTACAAGCTCAAAACCTGGCTACAGGTGGAAATTGCCGTCTGCGAAGCCCAGGCCGAGTTGGGCTACATCCCCACAGAAGCCGTAGAAGAAATCAAGGCCAAGGCCCAATTTGACCCTCAGCGGGTGCTAGAAATTGAGGCTGAAGTCAAGCACGACGTGATTGCCTTCCTGACCAACGTGAATGAATACGTCGGGGAAGCCGGACGCTACATTCACCTCGGCATGACTAGCTCTGACATGCTGGATACGGCCCTGTCCTTGC
>PXDR01000018.1 GCA_003566335.1 Cyanobacteria bacterium T3Sed10_344R1 | reverse complement strand
ATATTGCCCCCTATCGTCTGCGCCACCACATTACCCCAGCCCCCGCAAAGCCCACGAGGGGAAGCCCCAGCAGGGCCACTAAGCTCAGGGCCAACTGCTGGGTGGGGGTCAACAGCACCCGGCGCGCCGTGGCTTCTCGGGGGCGAATCGACAGGATGGCGTCATCCTGCTGACCCAACCAGGTGACGGCATTGAGAAAGACATCGCTGTTGAGCTGCTGGTCGAACAGGCCGTCAGAGGCAAAGCTAGAGTTACCCACCACCACTAGCCGCGTTTCTGGTATGGCGTCTGGATCGGCGTTGTCTGCTTCAACGGCTGGGGCATCCTCTGGCTCTAGTTCAGCTTCTGGCTCAGGATCGTCGGGCGTTTCGGGGTCGGTTTCTGCTGCCGCCTCAGGATCCTCAAGCGCTACCTCATCGCCATTTTCGTCGCCATTGGTGATCGCCCCGTTGACCGCCGCCGTCTCAGATACCGGTCGGCTGAGGGCTACCCCCAACACAAACGGCCCCACTGGGGACTGATCGGGATCGAACTCCAGGTCACCTTCGGGGGACAGGCGACCGGCCCGGCTTTGTTCATTGCTAAACAGCAGCGGGGTCGCGGTTACGTTGGGCACTTCTGAGACGTCAATCGGCTGCACCACCGGATAAAACGAGCGACCGCCGCCCAACTCTTGGGTAATTGGGTGATCCCCGTAGCGGGTCACGAGGGGCGCAGCTGGCCCCATGCCAATGATTTGACCGCTGCCCGAGGTATCAATCACCAGGCGGTCGTCTAGAAACAAGCCCCACTCTGCCAGCAGGTCATCTAGGCCCGGATCTGCATTGGGATCCAGTAACAGCAGGGCGCTGCCCCCTTGGTCGAGATAAGTCCGCAGGGCTTCTACCTCTGCCTCAAAAAATTCCTGCTGCGGCCCCGCCACAATCACCAGGTCGGCATCTTCCGGGATTTCTGGGGTTTCCACAAAGTTCAGCCCCTCCACCCGATACTCCTGGGCTTCCAGGCTGGCGACTGCTTCGTTAAAGCCTGCTTGAGAGCCGTCAATCGCATATTGGCCGTGGCCTTCTAGGTAGTAGGCGGTGAGGTTGCGATCGCTGGCGATCCGATCGAGTTGACTGGTTAGGCGACTTTCCGATAGCCGCTCTTGGGGGTTGACCTGCTGCACCCGCTGCCGCTGCTCGCCCACCTCCAGAAACACATCCCCCTGACCCTGGGAACCAAAAGCTTGGGCCAGTTGGGGCCGCTCAAACGGGTCAACGTACTCATAGCTAAACTGCCCCGGATTTTGGCGCTGGTAATTTTCCAGCAGCCGCCGATCGGCGGGATCAATCCCCAGGTCAAAAATCACCACCCGCACCGGCTGGGGCAGGTCTGACACCACCTGAACGGTTTGAGGAGCCAGGGTGAACAGTTGATTCTCCGTTAGGTCAAGCCGGGGGCCGTAGCGTACCGCCACTAAGTTGACCAGCAGCAAAATCACCGCCACTGCCGCCGTCGCCACCACGGCATTGGTGCCCGCCTGGGTCGATCGCTGCTGCCAAAACTGGCGCGAGAAGCTGCCACTAGAGACCAGTCCCAGTCCCAGCAGCACCACACCAACCCCAAGTAAACTCCACGGCAGAACTGTCCAGCCGCCAATGCTGCCAGCCACCAGCCCTGCCGTCACCAGGGCCAACCCCGGCCAAATCAGATATTTCAGTACTGAACGATAAGGATGGAGGAATTTCATAGAGACAGGGATAAATCACAGTCCAGACGAGGCTGGATGCGTCACAGAATGGGGGGGCAAAAATAGCTGGGGGCCAAGCCCTGGGCGGAACCTCAAAACTGGCCTGGCTAGCTCCGCTGAAATCGCAACGCTTCAATGGACTGGGCGGTGAGGAAGATCCCCAACCCAATGTAGGACAAAAACATCACCAGCCCGCCAGCGTCAAAGATGCCTTCGGTCAGGTCGCCAAAGTGGCGCAGCAGGGACAGATGACCGAGGGCTTCGCCGAACCCGCCGCCTATACCCTGGGCGATCACGTCCATCACCCACAGCAGCAGCATCAGGGCAAAGGTCATAATTGCCGCCAGTACGGTGCTTGAGGTTAGGGAAGAGATGAACATGCCCAGGGAAAGAATGCTGGCCGCCATCAGCACCAGCCCCAGGTGGCCCAAGAGCAAGACGCCTGGCTGAATGGGCGGGTCGGAAGCACTGAGTGCGATCGCCTCTAGCAGCATCAGCGGCAGCACAATTGCGATGTAAAGGCTGAGGATAGCTAGCAGCTTGCCTAAGGCCACCACCCAGTTGGTGACTGGAGACGTGGCCAAGAGTTCGAGGGTGCCCTGCTTCCGTTCTTCGGCGTAGAGCCCCATGGACAACACCGGCAAGATAAACATGGACAACGACCCCAGCAGCCCTAGGTAGAGCTTGAGAAACTCATAGGCCGCGTCGATGGGAGGGCCACCCCCCCCGGCTTGATCTTGGGCTGCGATCGCACCAATGAGTCCCCCAGGGGCCAGCAGCACCGTAAAGAAGAAAAAGCCCCCCAGCAGCCAAAAAATTCCGGCCACGCCATAGGCCAAGGGGGCACCAAAATACTGCTGTAGCTCCCGGCAGTAGATGGCGTAAAGATTGGCCCACAGGGTGGCTCCGCTTGAGCGAATTGACATCACGGTTACTGAACCTCTGGATCGGAACTATCGGTTGGGGCGGGTGCGGTTGGAGCGGGCGCGGCTGGGGTGGACGGCGATGCCACTGGGGCGTCAGCTGCAACTGACTCGCCGGCCTCATCAATGGGCTCACGGACGGCCTTATCGGCGAAGGTCTCATCAGCTGACTGTTCTGCCGCTGGAGTCTCAGCCCCCTCAATTTCTGCGACGTCTTCCGCGACTTCTGTTGTGGTCAGATTAATGAACACATCTTCCAGGCTGGTTTGACCGCGCCGCAGCTCGTACAGGTTCATCCCTGCCCCGACTAATCGGGTTGCGATCGCACTTCCTGGATCTGCCCCAGGCTGGGCCTGCACCTTCAGCCGCGATCGCACTTCATCTCCCTGGGGCTGACTGTCCAGCATGACATCAATCCGATGTACCCCCGCCACCTGATAAAGCTGGGCCTGGGCCAACTGCGCCGCTCCAGCCACCTCCACCTCATAGCTGAGTTCCGTCGTGCCGTAATGAGACAGGGCGTCGAGGCTGCCGCTGGCGACCACCTGCCCCCCGTTAATGATGGTGACCCGATCGCAAGTCATGCTGACCTCAGGCAAGATGTGGGTCGAGAGGATAATCGTGTGATCCCCCGCCAGACTCTTGACCAGCTCCCGCACCGCTTGGTTTTGGCGCGGGTCAAGCCCCACCGTGGGCTCATCCAAAATAATTACCGGCGGATTATGCACAATCGCTTGGGCAATCCCAACCCGCTGGCGATAGCCCTTCGACAGCTTGCGAATTAACACCGAACGTTTGTCCGCTAAGCCACAGCGGCCTATCGTCCAGGTCACCCGTTCCGAGCGATCCCCAGCGGGGAGCCCCTTAATCCGGGCCACAAAGTGGAGAAACCCTTCAACCGTCATCTCGGGATATAGGGGCGGCAGCTCCGGCAAATAGCCAATCCGCTGGCGCACCGCCATCAAGTCCCGGTGAACATCGCAATCCGCCACCCGAGCCGTGCCCTGGGAGGCCGGTAAAAAACCGGCCAAGATCCGCATCGTGGTGGTTTTTCCAGCCCCATTTGGCCCCAAAAATCCCATGATTTCTCCAGGGGCGACGGCAAAGGTCACATCTCGAATCGCGGTGACGTCGCCGTAGGTCTTACTGAGTTGATCCGCTTCAATCATTCGGGTTGGGTCATTGATAAGGTAAGCACTGGAAAAGTAAGCTCTGGAAAGAGATGAGCCCTCAAACCCTGGACGTGAAGCCGCGACGGATGGGGTTTCCCATGCAGTGAGACAATGGTTTGAGCCGCGTTTATTGCGATCGCCGATCGCTATTACAGCAAATGGATAGAGGACAAGCCAAGGGGGTACCCCCAACCCCTGCACCAGATCTACCAGAAAACCCCCTTCCCCAAGGGCCGGGGACTGCGTCTACTTTCTTGTACTACTTTTCCACTTCGGCCTTGGTGGGCAGTTTTGTCGTCAGTCGCGGCCTGCATCTAGGACTACAAACCGGCATTCCGACCCAAGTCGGCATTTTATTTGGTCTGGTGGCGGGCAGCTTGGGCGCTTACATCAACCGCTCAACCCAACTACAGATGACCGTGGCCAATCCCACACAGTTTCAGCAAACGCTGGAAGCCGCCCTCGAACAAATGGGCTATGGCCCGGTGCCCCCCCCAGAGGACACCGAGGAAAGCACCGACAAGGGAGCCAAGGCAAAGAAGGCGAATCTGGCAAATTCGGCAACCCAGGCGGCCCCCTATCTGACCTACCAACGCAGCTCCCTGAGCCAGTTCTTTGCCGGTAAGCTCTACGCTCAAATCACGCCGAGCCAGGCAACCATTGTCAGCCGCGCCGCCAACATTCGGCGACTCAAAAAGCTCCTGTAGCAGTTCAACATGGCTAAGAAGCAAAAATTTCCCCATCTTGTCGGCTCAAAATGGACGGCCCAGCAGAAAGTCTCGGGTTGGCGACATTTTCGTGTCGTCAACCGCAAAAACCAGGCTCAGTGGGTCTTTGCTGAGTTAGTTGCCGCCTGCGATCCTGACGTGCGCTTCTGGATCAATGCGCGAATGCTTAAAAACCAACACCTGTGGCAAGCAGGCTGGCAGTCTTTACAGGAACAGACTACCCCCGAACAGTTTTCGGAATATGCAGAATCAGGCTATGCAGAGTCACAATGGTCGTCTTAGCTGTCCCCAGCAACGCAGATCCCCGGGGCTCACCGTGCCCACTTTTACCGCTGCGGCCCAACCGCCCGGCACAACTGTCTTAGAATTCATTAAGCTATGTATAGGAGAAGCTCATAAAGCCCCTAAATAACGTTGATTTTTAACTGATGTTTTAAATCCGAATGTTTATCCTGACGGTTAACCCCCGTCCAACGGCTCTCCGCATCTGACAGGTGTTTACGCGCCAGGTGCTGATCAGTCGCTTATAAGAAGATTCCGTTTTTCCGCCCGTTCGCACCCCAGAGGTTTCACGCGCCATGCTGCACTTGCTTTACATCACTGCGTTTGTCCTGCTGTCAGCCGTAGCAATCACCAACTTATTTCGCAACCTGATGACCCTGGGCACCCAGTCCCGTCAGGCTCCGACCCCCCCCAAACGGCGTCCAGCCCCCAACGGCACCCCGCCTCACCCAGAACTGCTAGACACGGACGGTAACTTCACCGATGAGCCTCTGCTAGTGATGCGATCGATCTCGGTAAATGATGCTCGGGAACGGCTTGATGCCCTTTACGAAGGTAAGTCCAATCTGAGCGAAGAAGTTCAGGACGACTAGTGAGCTTAACTGTCCTGCCCTACTCCGTGTCAGACTCCTCAGACTCGCCGCCTTGGCGCGACTGCTGTAGCTGGAAATAGGCTTCCATCACCTCTCGGGTTTTGGGGGCCATCAGCGCCCCGCCGCCGCTGCCAGCATGTTCACCAAAGCCGACCACCACAATTTCGGGATCTTCATAGGGGGCAAACGCGCCGAACCAAGCGTGGTTCTGGTACGGCGGCGCTTGGGCCGTGCCGCTCTTACCGGCTACGGCAGGCATGTTGGCAGATCCGCCAGCTCGGCCTGTGCCTCGCACTACCCCTTCTCTTAGCCCTTGGCGAATGACCCGCAGGCTGCCCTCGCTGAGGCCAATGGGTTCACCTCGGGTGGGCTGATTGCCATCTTTGAGCAGGTGAGGGGTGATGTCATAGCCGCCGTTGGCAATGATTGAAAACATCACCGCAATTTGCAGCGGCGTTGCCTGCATAAAGCTTTGGCCAATGGCCATGGTGATGGTGTCCCCCTGGTACCAGCCTTCCCCGAGTTCGGCTTCTTTCCAGGCTTCGTCTGGGACTAACCCGGCACTTTCTTCAGACCCCAGCTCAATGCCGGTTCGCTGGCCAAACCCAAACCGTCGCGACCACTGAATCAGGGGCTGTTCTCCCATCCGCATTGCCGTCTGGTAGAAGAAGGTATTGCTGCTCATGGACAAGGCTCCAGGGAAGCCCAGAGAGCCAAAGCCAGCGCGGTTCCAGTCCCAAAACTGAATGCCCCCTGAGGTGACGTAGGGATAGGTGGGTAGCACGGCGTTGGGGGAGTAATTGCCTGATTCAATGGCGGCGGCGGCGGTGACGATTTTAAAGGTACTGGCCGGGGGGTAGGACTGCAGCGACCGGTTGAGAAAGGGGAAGCGGGCGCTTTGCAGTTGAGCCCACTGGGCATCCGTGATGTTGGTGGTGAAAATATTGGGGTCAAAGGCGGGGCGGCTGACCATCGCCAGGACAGCCCCATTTCGAGGATCGAGGGCGATTAGGGTGCCGGTGGTATCTCCGAGGGCATCTTCAGCGGCGCGCTGAAGCTCTAGGTCGAGGGTGAGCTGCACGTCTTGCCCAGAGATGGCGGGCTTGCTGCCCAGGATGCCGACGACTCGGCCCGCGCTGTCCACTTCGACCTGCTGTCCACCCCACTCACCGCGCAGGCGGCTTTCAAAGGCAGATTCAGCCCCCATTTTGCCGGTGAAGTCCCCCAGCCGATAACCTTCGTCGCTGCGGGCGGCGAGTTCGCTGTCGTCCATTTCGCCGGTATAGCCAAGGACATGGGCGGCCATGTCTCCGGAGGGGTAGTTCCGCACGGCTTCCGCTTCAATCCGCACGCCAGGCAGTTGGTCGCTATATTCTGCGATCGCAATCACCTGGGCTGGGGTAATGCCCAGGGTTAGGGGCACGGACTCAATGGAGTCATAGCCCGCTTGCTCTAACCGTCGCTGAATTTCATCTGGGGGAATGTCGAGGATATTGGCCAGCCGCTCAATCACTGGCGGCCACTCTTCTCGGGAGACGGCAATTGGCCACAGAGACACCGAGCGCGACAGGCGACTGCCCGCCAGGATTTTACCGTTGCGATCGAAAATGGTGCCCCGGGCTGGGCGCTTAGGCACTAGGCGGATGCGGTTATTTTCCGCGAGCTGACTATTGCGTGTGCCTTCCACTAACTGCAGGTAAGCCAAGCGGCTGCCCACACCGCCCAACAGCGCTAAGCTCGTCAACAAAAACAGCACCAACGCCTGGTAGCGTCGTCCCATGGTGCGACTGGTTTTGCGATCGCCCACAGAAATTGACGAATACTGCATCAGGGCCATAACAATCCCGGGTGAATGATGTGACGTAACTTGATTATCTTAGACAGCCCAGTCCAATTTGTTGGCTTTGCCTGGCTGACTGGCCAACGGCACCCCAACCTAAATTTATCCCAGCCTGACCCGGCTAACGGTAACTGGCGTCGCGGCCCAGAAAAGAAACCTAGATAAAGTCGCGCAGGCTAAGTCAAATTGGGAGGAAGCAGTCAGGCATGGGACAAGCCAGTAGAATAATGTGAATGTTAAATGTGACTTGTGACTGTCAGACTTGTGACTGTCAATGGTTAAACCGCCTCGCCTTGGGCAGGGCGCGCAGATTCATTACAATTCCCTCAACGGATCCGTAATGGACAGGTTCGTATAGATACGCTGAGATCTAGACCATCGGGGTTACCGCCATGTCTCAGACCACCTCAACCCAGCGTTCAGCGCCCCCGGCTGCCGCCACCCTTGATGTTGAACTGCGCCAGGTCTTCAAAATCTTTGGCCCCGATACCGCCGTTAAAGGCGTTGACCTCAAAATTCGACAAGGGGAATTTTTCAGCATCCTAGGGCCGTCGGGCTGTGGCAAGACCACGACGCTGCGGCTGATTGCTGGATTTGAAACGCCCACCACTGGCGAAGTGCTGCTGCAAGGACGCAACGTCAGCCACATGCCAGCCTATCGCCGTCCCGTCAATACGGTGTTTCAGAGCTATGCCCTGTTTGGCCATATGAGCGTCTGGGACAACATCGCCTTTGGCCTACGGATTAAGCGGGTGGGTAAAAGCGAAGTGCGCACCCAGGTTGCTGAAGCCCTGCGGCTTGTCCAGATGGAGTCATTTGCGCGACGGGTGCCGGGGCAGTTGTCCGGTGGGCAACAGCAGCGGGTTGCCCTAGCCCGGGCCTTGGTCAACCGACCGGCGGTGATGCTGCTGGATGAACCGTTGGGAGCGCTGGATCTAAAGCTGCGGAAGGAAATGCAGGTGGAGCTGTCTAACCTGCACCGCAAGCTGGGCATTACCTTCATCATGGTCACCCACGATCAAGAAGAAGCCCTATCCCTGTCTGATCGAATTGCCGTGATGCGAGATGGGGAAATCGAGCAGGTGGGCACGCCGAGCCAGATTTATGACTTCCCCAAAACCCCATTTGTGGCAGATTTTATTGGGGAGACGAATCTGGTGCGGGGCAAGGTTGACCAAGCGGCCCGAGATGGCCTGAAGGTGACGACCGACACTGGGCTTCAGGTTTGGGTTCAGCCGCCAAAAATAGAGATCCCGCTAACGGCTGGGATGGCGGCTGTCGTCAGCGTCCGCCCCGAAAAAATTCGGCTCAGTACCCAAGCGTCCCCAGCCCAGCCCGGACAGAACTGTTTTGCCGGGCGACTGCAGCATGTGATGTACTTGGGCACCCATCTCCAGTGCCGGGTGGTGCTCAATACTGGGGAGCATCTGACGGTGTTGCAGCCTAATCGCCATCAGCGGTTGCCGGAACTGGAAACGCCGGTTTATGCTTCCTGGGCGGCGACGGATTGTTTGGCCCTAGCGGCGAAGTCCCCAGCGAGTGAGCTAACGGACGCTAGCTGAAACCCGCTGTCTAGGACTGGGGGAGGGCGGCAGATTGACCCCCCACTCACAGCCCGGGCTCGAAATCTGGTCAAATTCGGTCTAGATTCAGCTCATGGCGAACAATCAACCCCAGGAGGGGCTATCAAACTAGCCAAAGTGTGAAAGTGTTCATGTCTATCGGAGAAAGCCGTGCCTCGTAATCGTTCTCTCTATTCCCCGTACTCTCGTCGGTTGGCCACTAGTCGGCGACGATTTCTCCAGGGTGGGGCGGCAGCCCTAGCTGGGATGGCGCTGTCCAACTGTCGTCAGGGTGGGGTGAGTGATGTTCAAGCCCCGGATACTGAAACAGGCAACGGCAACGGTGGTGAGGGCGGTGGCGGCTCTGATACGCTTCACATCTACACCTGGGCGGACTATGTAGATGAGGAGCTGACGGCAGCCTTTACCGCTGAGACGGGCATTCAGGTGGTCACCGACATCTATGACTCGAATGAAACGATGCTGGCCCGGCTGCAGGCTGGGGGCGGCTCGGCCTACAGCATTATCTATCCCTCTGACTACATGGTGGAGGAGATGATTGAGCTCGACCTGTTGACCACCCTGGATCAAGACCGGGTCGAGGGGCTAGATACGATGCTTGACCAGTGGGTCAGCCCGGCCTACGACCCCGACAATGTCCACAGTGTGCCGTTTAGCTGGGGTACCACTGGCCTGCTCTTCAACCGAGAGCTGGTGTCTGGAGATCCCGAGGATTGGGACTATCTCTGGGACAATCAACAGGCGCTTAACCGCCGCTTTACCCTGTTGGATGACGTGCGGGAAACCATGGGGGCGGTGCTCAAGTCCCTGGGCTATTCCTACAATGCGACGGATCCAGATGAGCTAGAGGAAGCGTTTGAGCGGTTGATGGAGCTACGCCCTGCGATCGCAGCTTTCCGTTCCTTTGGCTGGGAAGACGAGCTGCTGGGCGGTGACCTCGATTTGGTGATGAGCTACTCTGTCGATGCGATCGCAGCCACCCTAGAAGATCCGGCCTTCGAGTACGTCATTCCCCTCAGCGGTTCCTCCGTGTGGACAGACACCCTAGTCATCCCCGAGACAGCCCCCAACGTGGATGCTGCCTACGAGTGGATTAACTTCAACCTCGACGCTAACGTTGCGGCTCAGACCGTGGAACGCCTGTTCTTTGCCACCCCCAATAGCGAAGCCCTCGACCTGATAGACGACGACTTGCTAGCCAACGAAGATCTCTTCCCGCCCGATGAGATTTTGGCCCGCTGTGAAGGCATTGCCCCCGTTGGCCCAGAAGCCTCTGCTCTCTATGACCGCTACTGGACAGAAGTGACCAGCGCTTAACTGACCGGTGTCTCTGACCTTTAATTTGGCCAGCCCATGACTGCACCGCCTACCGTGCCTCGGGAGATTGCCCTTGCCGCCAAGCCCAGCCTGGGTCAGCGGTTAGGGCAACTGATTGAGCCGCTGACCCTGCTGCTGCCCTCTGGGGTGTGGCTGGTGCTGTTTTTGGTGATTCCCACTCTGCTGATTGCGGAAATCAGCTTAGTCCCTGGGCTCCGGCCAGGGGATGTGCCCGGAGCCTATGGGTTAGGTAACTACCTGCAAATTTTCCAGCCGGTTTATTTGCGGGTGCTGTTTCGCTCCCTCAACTTTGCCCTGGGCACCACTGGGCTCTGCCTAATCGTCGGGTTCCCGGTGGCCTACTGGATTGCCCTGATGGCCCCCAAACGCTGGCGCACCCTGCTGCTGGTGGTCTTCATTTTGCCCCTGTGGACATCGTCCTTGCTGCGGGCCTATGCCTGGATTACGATTTTGCGTTCTTCAGGGCTGCTGAATGTCGTCCTGCAAGCAGTCGGCATCCCAGGACAGAACATCCTCAACAGCCCGGCAGCGGTCTATGTGGGCATGACCTACAGCTTTTTGCCCTACATGGTGCTGATTCTCTATTCGTCCCTAGAGAAACTAGACATCCGTCTGCTAGAAGCCGCCGCCGACTTAGGCGCAAACCCAGCGCAGCGATTTTGGCAGGTGACCGTGCCCCAAACCCTGCCCGGCATTGCCGCAGGGGGGCTGCTGGTGTTTATCACCAGCCTGGGCGATTTTGTGGTGCCAACCCTGCTGGGCGGGGCGAGCAGCATGACCATTGCTCGGTTGATTTACAACCAGTTTCTGGGGCCAACCCGGAACTGGGGCTTTGGCTCATCCATGAGTATGCTGCTAATTTTGGCAGTGAGCTTAGCCATTGCTCTGCTGATTCGCTACGGCGATCGCAACCCCGAAAATTACTCCTGATATTCCTGAGGCTTAGAGGCTTGCCCTATGACTGCCCCACCCACCGCGGCCAAGTCTGCCGCCGCTAGGTCTGCTGCTCCCAGCCGCTTTCGCCTGCCGTTTACCTGGCAAGGGGTGTTTTCTCTCGGGATGTACGGCTTCATGTACGTGCCGATTTTGGTGTTGGCTGTCTACAGCTTCAACGCCTCTCGCTATGGGGCGCGGTGGGAGGGCTTTAGCCTGCGATGGTATCAAAGTTTATTTAACGACCGCCGGATTTTTGCGGCGCTGCAAGACAGTCTGACCATCGCCCTGGTGGCGGTGGGCATTTCTTCGGTGCTGGGCACCCTGATGGCGATTGGCCTGGCAAAATATCGCTTTCGCGGCAAAACCCTTTACCGTGGCGTCTCTTACCTGCCGCTGATCATCCCAGATATTGCCATTGGGGTGGCTACCTTAGTGTTCTTGGCAACGGCAGGGATTGCCCTGAACTTGTGGACTGTCATCGCGGCCCACATGGTGTTTTGCCTGGCCTACATTGCGGTGGTGGTGTCTAGTCGGCTGAAGGGACTTGACCCCCACCTAGAAGAAGCTGCCCTAGATTTGGGTGCTAATCCCCAGCAAGCCTTGATTAAGGTGCTGTTGCCGCAACTGCTGCCAGCCATTGTGTCTGGCGGTCTGCTGTCGTTCGTCCTTAGCATGGACGATCTGCTAATTTCTAGCTTCACGGCGGGGGGTGGCGTCAACCCACTGCCCATCGAAATCTTTAGCCGCGTTCGCACCGGGGTCAAGCCAGACGTTAATGCCCTGAGCGTGGTGCTGATTATGGCGTCGGGCTTAATTGCCGCATTTTCTGAATATTTTCGGGCCTACAGCGATCGCACCTCCCGTTAACTCGCGGTGATAAACAAACAGGTGCAGGGGGGCGAAACCTCCTGCACCTGTTTTTATGGTTCTTACGGAATCAGCTGAGCGTCCAGCTTGGGAGCCTAATGCTTAGAAGCTCTAGACACCGCTGCGCCTTGGCCAATCTTCAGCAGCTAGTCTTCAGAATCGGTGTCGTCGGCATCGCCAGTGTCAACCTCAGGCACAAAGTCAGGCCGCTTCTGTCCTTCCCAGCCAGCAGGGCGCTTAGAGTTATACCAGGCAATCGAGCCAAAGGTCACTGCGGCTACAAAGCCAACGGCATAAACTGCCGTAAACCAACCGGGAAGACCGCCTGCTGCGGCTAAGGTCATGGTCATAACGTGTCGTCCTCCTAAACCTGCTGTTCTTTCCTGCTATCTTTCAGTCTACCAAGTCCCTACTCGCCACCGTTGCCTTCTGACGGAGCCGGAGCCGGGGCGGGGGCTGGAGAAGGCGATGGGGCGGGGGCAGGCGCTGGGGCAGATGGAGCCACGGGGGCAGT
>PXDR01000406.1 GCA_003566335.1 Cyanobacteria bacterium T3Sed10_344R1 | reverse complement strand
TTTTCATCCTGCTGGTTTTGGTTATCCCCACCAGGGCCACGCCGACGATAGCGGTTGGTAGAACGCTTACGGAACTTGCGAGCGTATTCCAAGTTGCGAAGGGCTTTCTCTTTTTTAGGATTGCGGCGCTTTGCCATGCTAAACCTCGATAAGGGCAGGGTAAGTCAAGGGCAGCAGCGGGAACGCCATAATCTTGCAGGCAAACGCAGGCAAATGCAGGCAAAAACCCAGGCCGCAACCTCTATGCTGTCACGACCCCAAAAGCTGACACCGTGCAGCATCATGACCAGTTGATAACTTTAACACACTCTCAGGTGTCCTCCGTTAGTCACCCTCTAAAGGAATTGGCCAAGACGCCTGGGGCCGCTGAATCCAGGCTAGGGCTTCGGCGGCAGTCTGCACTTTGCCTTCGGCATGGGCGAGCTCAACCGCACTCAGCAGTTGGCCCACCTTAGGGCCAGGGCGCAGCCCCAGGGCCGTCATCACGTCTCGACCGCTGAGCAATGGCGTGGGATGGGCCACGGGATCTTGGGGGTCAAGGTAGCGGTGAATCAGGGGTGCGATCGCAGCTTCTGACCAGCCCAGTCCCAGCCCGACTAACGCCACCGCGCCAAAGCTCGGCCCCGCTGCGCGAAATAGCTCGTACTGCTGACGGCGAGACGGGGTACCCAGGTTGACCAGTTGCTCAAGCTGGGGCAGGGCGCGCACCACGGCAACCACGGCCTGCTGCTCAGCTCGACTGTACTTGAGCTGTTCCAACGTCCTTTCGGCCTCAACTGGCTCCTGCGCCACCAACTGACTCAGTTTGGCCGCCTTGATCCAACTGCGATGTAGGCCGATGCCGCCTTGTTCCTTGAACCAACCCTTTAAGTGCTGGGCGTAGCGGGGCCAGCAGGGGGCTAACTGCATCATCACTTGGTCAATGGCCGCAAGTCCTTCCAGTCGGGCTAAGCCACAGTCGGGGAGCCAACTGCTGAGCAGTCCATCTTGCCAGGCTTGGGTGAGTTGGGTCGTGCCCTGGGGCCGACTGAGCAAGGCATCTAGCTCCCCGCGCACCCGTTCGGCAGCGACTTGGGCCAGGAGGGGCGCGAGCTGGCAGATGGTGGCCTGGGTTTGGGGCGCGACGGAAAAGTCGAGCTGGGCGGCCTGGCGGTAGGCCCGCAGCAGCCGCAGGGGATCTTCCTGGAGGTTGGCGGCGGCAATCATCCGCAGTTGCTTGTGCTGGAGGTCTGCACTGCCCTGGAGCGGGTCAATCAGGGTTTGGCTGTGGGGATGATATGCGATCGCATTGATGGTGAAATCCCGTCGCCGCAGGTCAGATTCAAGGGTTGGCCCCACCTGCTGGGCAAAATCGACGGTGGCCTGCTCAAACACCACCCGGGCGATTTGGTGTTTCATGTCGAGCACCACAAACCCGGCATTACAAGCCGTTGCGATCGCCCGAGCCGTTTCCACCGCCCCGGTCGGCACCACAAAGTCGAGATCGAGGTAGTCTGCCTGGCGCTGGAGCAACGCATCCCGAACGCTGCCCCCAACTAAATAAGCCTGGGGCGGCAGTAGGGCCAGATCAAAGGGCCAGGTCTGGGGCGACAGGGCTGAGGCAATGGGAAGAGAAAACGACACAGATTGCAAACCCATCAAACCTGACGCGACCCCTGGAAAATTGCTGAACTTATTACTGAACTTGAGAAAACCTGGCGGCATGATTCAGAACCGCTGGCGTCATCCAGTGCCAGCCAGCCCTCGCCACACACAATTGCGGCAGCTTTTCATTCTGCAACACTCCTCGCTATTTCCACAATAACCAGAGCCGTGGCCAGGGGGACTGGATCAGCCCCTGACTTTCCTGGACTCCGCTCCAAAGTCGCTGCCCCAAACGTGCTGCCCCAAACCTTCAGCGGCCAAACGTTAAACTAGAGTGACGGCAAGCCTGATTGCCTGACAGCATCTTTTCCCAGACGCTCTATCCAAACACATTGAGGACTTGCCCCCATGTGTATCTGTATCAATTGCCAGTACGTTGACCGCTGTGCGACCTACCACGCCGTCGAAACCCAGCATCAGCAGCCCCACCTCACCGACAGCCCCGATTTTGAGGCGGTTAACCCGACGATTAACGCTAATATCCAGCCGCCTAAAGTGACGGTGGAAGGCGATCGCATTGTCCAGAGCGGTGACTTTGGCTTTGAGTACGACGTGGTGGGCTGCGACAGTTTTAGCCAAGATATGGGCCGCTGGGCCAGGCTGCGCCCCGGTGAGTTAATTCCCACCTAATGGCTCAGTTGGCGTCCACTGACCCTTGGCCCACTAGCCTTTGCCTGAATCTACACTGTCGCCAGCCTCGGAATCAGGCTGCCGATCGGTACTGCACCCACTGCGGCCAGCCGCTCCTCTTGGGCGAGCGGTTTCGAGCGGTCAAGCTTTTGGGGCAGGGCGGGTTTGGCCGCACGTTACTGGCGGTGGATCAACATATTTCCCTGGAACCACTGCCGTCATCCCTTTGCGTGATCAAGCAGCTGTGGCCCGAGTCTACCGGCCAAGGCCGCCCGACCCAGCTCGTCCCCCGCTTTGAGCAAGAAGCTCGGCAGCTGGCCCAACTGGGGCAACATCCTCAAATTCCCAGCCTGATTACGGCACTGACTACGCCCTTGGGCTGGTTCTTGGTGCAAGACTATATTCCTGGCCCAACCTTGGCCCAGCAGGTTGAGGCCGATGGCCCGTTGAGTGAGCTGCAAATTCGCGAGCTGCTGGACTCTCTGCTGCCTGTGCTGGCGACGATTCATCAGCAGCAGGTGATTCACCGGGACATCAAACCGGCCAACTT
>PXDR01000569.1 GCA_003566335.1 Cyanobacteria bacterium T3Sed10_344R1 | reverse complement strand
TGCACATCGCGTTATTAGGTGCAAGATATAGGTGCAAGATATGAGTAGACTTCAATGCCATCATCCTGCCCGCAACACCCCATTCATGCAACAACGCCGCCACCCGATGCAGATTGTGTTTTGCCTCTCCCTACTAGCCTGCCAGCAGAGCTTGCCAAGCGAAGAATATTCCCATGCCCAGCACGATAGTCAGCAGTAGGTTCTTGCGCCAGTAAGCCACTGCGATCGCACCAATAGCTCCAACCAATCGCGGATTCATCCAGCTCAATTCCAGCCCCGTCCCCGACGGCATCAGCACCGCAGGCACCACGATGGCGGTCAGCACCACGGGCGGCACATAGCGCAGGAGCTGCACAAACCGGGGTGATAAGCCAATCTGACCGCTCAGGGCAATCGGCAAATAACGAATGGCAAAGGTGACCAAGGCCATACCGCCAATCAGCCAAAGCTCATGCTGCATCACGTTCAGCCTCGGGGGTAAAGGGATCGCTCAGGGCAGCGGTGACTAGACCTGCGATCGCAGCTAGAAACAAGCCCAGCTGATGGGGCAACCCGTGGGCCGCTAGGGCCACCAGCCCCGCCACCGCCGTCGCCAGCAGCATCGGTCGCGTCGTCAGATAGGGCACCACCAGGCCAATGAAGGTCACCGCCATGGCAAAATCCAGCCCGAGGGCAGCGGCATTGGGCAGTTGTTGTCCCAGGGTCGCCCCCAGCACGGTGCACAAAATCCAGTTGCCGTACATCAGCACATTTGCCCCCAGCAGGTACCAATGCTTGTGGGGCGACCCATCGGGCCGGTTATAGCGGCCAATCCCCACTGCAAAGCTCTCATCCGTCAGCCAAAAGCTAAACAGCAGCTTCCACTTGGGAGCCAACCGCTGCAAGTGGGGCATCAAGGTGATGGCATAGAGTAAATGGCGCAGGTTGACCACAAACGTGGTCAAAATCACCAAAGGCACCGCCGTCCCTGCTGCCAGCAGTCCTAGGGAAACAAACTGGGCTGACCCGGCAAAGACCAGCACAGACATCGCCACCGCCGCCCCAGCCGACAGGTTGCTGCTAGCAGCCAAGGTGCCAAAAATCAGGCCAAAGGGCGTCGCCCCCACCACCAACGGCACCATATCCCGGACGCCCCGCAGCACTTCTTGGCGTGGGGTGAGATGCACAGTTGGGGCAGCGTTTGCAGACATGACGGCGATGCAATTTGGGCCTGCCAGTATTTTCAGCCCGATCGCCTGATTCCAAACAGAGGCAATTAGGGCAAAGGATTAGGGTTACAGTTTTCTCAGCTCGATTTTGGGTGTCAACGCAAGGCGGTACGCATGCACACTGATCGCTCTGTGTATCAATCTCAGACGATGCCCTTCGACAGGCTCAGGGCGAACGGTTTCAGCGCGTTCGGGCTGAGCTTGTCGAAGCCCATTACTGACGCAACCTGTCCCGGCTTAAGTTGATACCCTCGACTTTCTCGACTCAACGCCTGACACGACAAAAGGCAGGGGATGGCCCTGCCTTTTGTGGGAATCATTCAGCGTAATACTTCAGCACACCGGAGAACGGCTGGCTTAAAACATTTGCCGAGAAATTTGCTTCTCAAAATCAGCCTGGGTCTCGTGGAGCAAGGTTTGACGGCGATCGCCCTTGCTGGAGAGGGTCGGCACCAGATTTCGAGCTTGAAGAGCCATGTGAAGCTGGAGGTGGGCGACGTACTCGCTGAAATCTTCCCGTTCGGCGGTGGGATTGGGTTGGGTTTGAGACTGGAACACCAAGACGATTTCCCTCTGTAACGGTTGTGCAACGTCAACGGTATAAACGCTATCACAACCCGTTGCAAGCCTTGGGAATTGTGACACGAAGCTTAATAGGCCAGCCGCTCCACCCCAGTCCCTACAATAAAAAACACCCGCTTAACCGATCCCCGTTTCCCCTGCCTTCCCTACCTTTCCACCCCATGCCCACCTCTGACTTGCCCGACCTACCCGATCGCTTGGCTAAGCACACCGTTCGCCATGCCGACTATCGCCAGGTCAACCGGGAAGACCTGACGCCGATGATGCGGCACTATGCCGACACGAAGGACGCCTATCCCCAGGCGCTGCTGCTGTATCGGGTGGGGGATTTTTTTGAAACCTTTTTTCAAGACGCCATCACCATTGCCCGAGAGCTAGAGCTGGTGCTGACCGGCAAGGATGCGGGAAAGGCGATTGGCCGGGTGCCCCTGGCCGGGATTCCCCACCATGCCCTAGATCGCTACTGTATGGCCCTGGTGGAAAAGGGCTTTGCGATCGCAATTTGCGATCAAGTGGAAGACCCGGCCCAGGCCCAGGGCTTGGTGAAGCGGGAAGTGGTGAGGGTGATCACCCCCGGCACGGTGCTAGAAGAGGGGATGCTCAGCGCTCGGCAGAATAACTTTTTGGCTGCGATCGCAATCGCTGGCGACCACTGGGGCTTAGCCCATGCCGACGTGTCCACCGGGGAATTTCTCACCACCCAGGGCCGGGGCATTGAAGGCTTAGCCCAAGAGATCATGCGGCTCCAGCCCGCCGAGGTGCTAGTGCCCACCAATGCCCCAGACTGGGGTAGCCTGCTGCGCCCTGGAGAAACCGCAGATTGGCTACCCCAAGGACTGCCGATTCAGTTCTGCTACACCCCTCGGGGGCAGGCTCCCTTCAGCCACAGCGAAGCTCGGCATCGGCTGCTCCAGCGGTTTCGGCTGCGATCCCTAGAAGGGGTGGGCTGCGAACACCTGCCCCTGGCAGTCCGGGCCGCCGGGGGCTTAGTGGACTACCTCGAAGACACCCAAAAGGCCAGCCAAGCCCCCCTGCAAC
>PXDR01000631.1 GCA_003566335.1 Cyanobacteria bacterium T3Sed10_344R1 | reverse complement strand
GCGGATTGCCCAAGAGCTAGATCGGCTGGGGGTGCCGTTTATTGAGGCGGGTTGGCCAGGGGCAAACCCCAAAGACGTGCAGTTATTTTGGCGGCTGAAGGAAGAACCCCTGACCCAGGCGGAGGTGGTGGCCTTTTGCTCCACCCGGCGACCGGGGCGGCTGGCGGCTGAGGAGCCAATGCTGCAACCGATTTTGGCGGCGGGGACTCGCTGGGTGACGGTGTTTGGCAAGTCCTGGGATCTCCACGTCACCGAAGGGCTGAAGACCAGTCTGGAGGAAAACCTGGCGATGATTCAGGACAGCCTGGAGTATCTGCGATCGCACCACCGCCGCCTAATCTACGATGCCGAGCACTGGTTTGACGGCTACCGCCACAACCCAGACTATGCGCTGCAAACCCTGCAAACTGCGATCGCAGCCGGGGCAGAATGGCTGGTGCTGTGCGACACCAACGGCGGCACCCTGCCCCACGACATCGCCCGGATTGTCCAGGACGTGACCCAGTGGCTCCAAACCCTGCCAGGGGAGTCGCCCCAGATCGGCATCCACACCCACAATGATTCCGGCACCGCCGTGGCTAACGCCATGGCCGCTGTTCAGCACGGGGCGACCATGGTACAGGGCACCCTCAACGGCTATGGCGAACGCTGCGGCAATGCCAACCTCTGTACCCTGATTCCCAACTTGCAGTTGAAGCTGGGCTATGACTGCATTCCTCCAGAACAATTAGCCACCCTGGCCGACACTAGCCGCTTGGTGAGTGAGGTGGTGAACTTGGCCCCGGACGACCATGCGCCTTTTGTCGGGCTGTCGGCCTTTGCCCATAAGGGCGGCATCCACGTCAGCGCCGTCCAGCGCAATCCCCTCACCTACGAGCACATCGCCCCCGAGCAAGTGGGCAACCGTCGCCGCATCGTGATTTCTGAGCAAGCGGGGCTGAGCAATGTGCTGGCTAAGGCCCGCAGCTTTGGCATTGAGCTGGAGAAAGATGATCCCGCCTGTCGCCAACTCTTGCAGCGGCTGAAGCAGCTCGAAAGCGAAGGCTACCAGTACGAGGCGGCAGAAGCCAGCTTTGAACTGCTAATGCGAGAAACCCTGAACCAGCGGCCCCAGTTCTTCAGCCTGACCGGGTTTCAAGTTCACTGCGATCGCATCCCCCCCCATCCCACCACCGACCCCACCAGCGACCAATGGCACAGCCATTCCCTAGCCACGGTCAAAGTCACCATCGACGATCGCCACATCCTCGAAGCCGCCGAAGGCAACGGCCCGGTGTCGGCCCTAGATGCCGCCCTGCGCAAAGCCCTGCTCAACTTCTACCCCGCCGTGGCCAACTTCCACCTCAGCGACTACAAGGTGAGAATCCTCGACAGCGCTGCGGGCACCTCCGCCAAAACCCGAGTGCTCGTGGAATCTTCCGACGGCTACCGTCGCTGGACAACGGTGGGGGTGTCCCCGAATATTATCGAAGCCTCTTATCAGGCAGTCGTTGAAGGGCTGGCCTATGGCCTGATGACCCACGACTGCCCGATTGACCCGACCCCTGTATCTCCCCAGACTGCAACCATCTCATGATCAATCCCGACACCCTGCCTCCCCTCACGACTGAAACCCTTTGGGCCATCCTCAACGAAGAGCTAGCCGACGACACCGTTAACCAACTGGTGTGGCATCACCTGGGCTACCGCTACGATCCGGCTAGCCAAACCTGGGATACCCAAGCCGTAGACCCCGACTGGGCCGAAAAATACCCCGAACCGCCGGACTTCATCGCTAGCCGTCCCGCCACGGTACAGCTCACCCGCGCTATCCCCAAACCCCACAAGCAGTTGTTAAAAGAGGTGCTGGGCTTCAAAGGCTACACCGTCGATCAGCTGATCCCTCGCCTAACCCGGCGGGCCACTATGACCAACTGGCTGCTGAGCCAAATGCAGGCCAGCCCGCCCGAGACAGTCAACCCCTGACCTATCCCTATCCCCCGGTAGGGGATAGGGCGTTCCGTCTGGGAACAAAATCTGCCCAAACTGGGGCTAAAAGCGCCCACAACCGGACGGTTTTGACCGAAGATGGATCAATGACTGGTCAAGCTAACCGTCCTACCTGCGGGATAGTTGTGACCCTTCGCCATTTTCTGGCGCGTCACTGCGGACTCCTGCTACGCCAAGCTGACATTTCCCATGATCAACCCGGCTTCCGTTGTGGAAGAATTGCTGCAGGTCTTTCCTGACTTGCGGCCTCAGGTATATTTCAAAACTTCGCTGACGGCCCTATCCCACGCTATGGAGGATCAGGTGCTAGCGGGATCTGAGCAGCCGCTCGTGATCGCCAGCTTCCAGCAAGAGCGATTCTATCGACAGGAAGCTCACCGCTATCGCCGCATTGCCGAAATCAGCTCCCAGGTATACGTGCTGGCGGCAGCGGGCACGAGCTTTAGCAACAGCACGGACGGTTACGAAACCATTGCCTTTGATGATCGTGATGCCCTGACCCAAGAGTGGCACTTGGTGGTGCTGGGTGAAGGGTATAGCGCCTGCCTGGTCTGTCGCGAGCGCAACCCGATTGCGGCGGCGCGTCCTGGGGGGGGATCTAGCGCAGCTATGGAGCAAATTCGACGATTCGAGGGCATTTGGACCCTAGATCGCCAGGTCAGCCAAGAGGCGGCCCAACTGATGCTGAACCGTATTCAGGGATATCGGCCAGAGTTAGCAGCCAAGATTGACCAGGCCCGGCAGCAATTCTTCAAAGCTGCGATCGCACCCTCAAACGCCGCTGTGACTGACCCTGATCCCTTCGCTCAGCGACTGGTCACCTATTTGCAGGCGGGGCAGTACAAACTGCT
>PXDR01000107.1 GCA_003566335.1 Cyanobacteria bacterium T3Sed10_344R1 | reverse complement strand
GGGCCTGCTCTATCGCCAGGGCTATTTCCGCCAACAGCTCAACCGCAGCGGCTGGCAAGACGACTTTTACGACGACAACGACTTCGAGCACATGCCCCTAGAGCTGGTGCATGACGAGTATGGTCAGTCCATCACCATTAAGCTGCGCATTCGCCAGCGCACGGTGCGCATCCAGGTCTGGCGGGCTCGGGTGGGACGGGTCACCCTTTACCTGCTGGATACCGACCGAGAAGACAACGATCCGATTGACCGCTGGCTGACTGGCCACCTCTACGGCGGCAACCGCGAAACCCGGATTGCCCAAGAAGTGCTGCTGGGCATTGGCGGCGTGCGGGCGCTGGAAGCCCTAGAAGTTGAGCCGTCGGTGTATCACCTCAGCGAAGGCCACGGCGCGTTTGCGCTGCTGGAGCTAGCCCGAACCGAAATCGACGATACGGGGGAAAGCTTTTACGACGTCGAGCAGCGGGTGCGAGATCGGGCGGTGTTTACCAACCACACCCCGGTACCCGCAGGCAACGACGCCTTTTCCGCCGACATGATGGACACGTTCTTTGCCGACTACTGGCCCCAGTTGGGCCTGTCCCGGGAGCAGTTTTTGGCCCTGGGAGCCCGGCGACTGGGAGACCCCTGGGAACCTTTTGGCATGACGGTGCTGGCCCTGCGAATGACCCGAGGGGCCAATGGGGTGAGCGAAATGCACGGGCGGGTGTCCCGGCAGATCTGGAGTATTCTCTATCCCGATCGCAGCGAAGCTGAGGTGCCCATTGGCCACATTACCAATGGCGTCCATGCCCGCACCTGGACTGCGCCGCTGATGAGTGACCTTTACACCCAGTATTTGGGCGAAAACTGGTCTCAGGCCATCGTCAACCCCGATCTCTGGGCCAAGGTGGATGACATTCCCGATAAAGATCTGTGGCAGCGCCACTGCATTTTGAAAGAGCGGCTGATTGCCTACACTCGGGCCAAGGTGCGATATTCCCGAGAAAACCGGCGGGAAGCCCCGGACGATCTAGCAGCGGTGGATAACTTGCTCGCGCCCAATGTGTTGACGATTGGGTTTGCCCGGCGCTTTAGCCAGTACAAGCGGGGCTATTTAATTTTCCAGGATTTGCAGCGGGCCATTCGGATTTTGTCCAACTCGAAGCGACCGATTCAGTTGGTGTTTGCTGGCAAGGTTCACCCGGCGGATGATGAAGGCAAGCGGATTATCCAGCGGCTGATGGAATGGTGTCGCCATCCTGCCCTGCGGGATCGGGTGGCCTTCATCGAGGACTACGACATGTACACCGCCAAGATGATGGTGCATGGGGTGGATGTGTGGCTGAATAATCCCCGCCGTCCCCTAGAAGCCTGCGGCACCAGTGGCCAGAAGGCAGCGCTAAACGGGGCGCTCAACTGTAGCGTGGCGGACGGCTGGTGGTGTGAAGGCTATGTGTCAGAGCAAAGTATGCGTGGCCGCAATGGCTGGGTGATTGGGGAAGATCTAGGCACCAGCGATCAGCAAAAGCAGGATCAGGCCGATGCTGAGGCGCTTTATCAAATCCTGGAGCGGGATATGGCTCCGCTCTACTACAACCGAGATTCTTCCGGGATTCCTCGGGGCTGGGTGCGGATGATGAAGTCGTCAATTTGCACGGTTGCGCCCCAGTTCAATACTGATCGGATGGTGGCGGAATATGTAGCCAAGCTCTATGCCCCAGATTCGGCGGTGAAGAGTGAACCGATTTTCACCAGTGCAATGGCATGAGTTGGCAGGGAGACTTTTACCGACGACCATTAGCGAATTCGGCGGGGCAGCCCCTGTGGGAACTGCTGCTCTGTTCATCGGATATGGGGTTTACCTACAGTGCGGTGGTGCCCCAGGGCCAGGCGACGGCGGCGTGGCTGCAAGGGGAGCTGGGGGCTGCGATCGCAAAATCCGGCCAATCGCCCCAGACCATTGGCTCGATCCAGGTCTTTCGCCCGGCCTGTGTCAGCCTGTTTCAGACGGCAGCCGCTGATTTGGGACTGAGGGTGGAAGCAACTCGCCGGGTGCCCACCCTGAAGCGTTGGCTGGTGCAGCGGGCCAGTTGGTACCCCAACCTAGACACCTATTCCAAAGCGCCCTATGAGCCGTTAGCCCTAGACCGCCCGGCCCCCACCCCACTGCCCGAACAGCTCTGGGGCGATCGCTGGGGCTTTAGTGCGATCGCACCCCTGGACATTACCGAGGGCTTGGCCCACGAGCCGATGCCGGTGCGCCAGTTGCCGGAAGACCTGCTGCCAGTAAACCTGGGCCTCTCCAGCACCACCCCGATCCCCGGGGTGGTGATTGATGCCGGACGCCAGGCTCTAGCCCTAGTCCAATGGTTGCAGGAGGCTAACCCAGTCAGCTTGGCCCATATCCCCGGCCCCCCAGATGGCCTGATTCTGGAGGCGGGGCTGGCCGATCGCTGGGTGCTGACGACGTTTGAAGATGCGGAGATGCAGCAGGGGGGACAGCGGTTTAACCAGCGCCAGCAGGCGGCCCAGGGGCTGCATTTTTTGCTGGTGCGCCCGGATGATTCGGGTATGACCTACACCGGCTTTTGGCTATTGCAGGCGGAGACGGGGCCAGGGTGATGCGATCGCACCCCAAGCCAATGGCAAGATGGGAAGGTTGCTAACCCTGCCCCTTGGAGCTTGCCCCGTGGAAACCGTCAAAAATCTCGTCAACGTCACCATCACCCTAGTTCTGCTCGGCTTCATTGGCCTCAGCCTATTTCGCCTCGGGATGTTCTTTTTCCAGGGAGCCTAGCCCTCTAAAATCAGGGGATGGCAAATTTTCCTTCCCCCATCCCCCCCCACTCTTGGAGCCGT
>PXDR01000411.1 GCA_003566335.1 Cyanobacteria bacterium T3Sed10_344R1 | reverse complement strand
GTCACCCCCAGCTGGGCAGCGCTGGCCAGTTGATTGCCCAGCCGCTGCTTCGAGAACACGTACTGAGCCACGTCAATGCTGTGGTTGGCCTCCGCTAAGCGGCGGCTGATAAATCCGGTCAAGCTGTCCCCCCAGTCTCGGGTAGGGGATAGGGGGCCAAACTGCACCTTTACCCGCGAACCCGGTAAGTCCACCCAGCGGGAGCCACGATGGGGCTTTTGCAGACCAAACTGACTGTCATCGGGGTCACCGGGGCCACTGCCCCACATCAGCGCAAATTCTTCTTGGTAGGCTCGGGCCAGGTCAGGGCTGTCGATTTTTAGCAGGACATTGGCATTGCCCCGGCTTTCGGCGGTGAGGGCATCGCCGTGGACGCCGCTGGTGGTGAAGTTCGCCGACCCGGTCAGCACCCAGCGATTGTCCACAATCACAAACTTGTGGTGCATCAAGCCGCTGCCCTTAGAGCCGTCGGCGGTGTCGTCCAGTTTGGGCACATTGGCACTTCGCAGAATGGCTACAGCATCCCAAGCGTCAATTTCTTCAGGGCTGAGCTGACCGTCATTGTTGTCGTCCGCCAGAGCCAGAAACTCGTAGTACCGATTCTGGCTGCGCTCATCGCCGCCGCCCCGCCACTCGTGCCAGGTTTGGTTGTAGTTGTTTTCGAGGAT
Source organism: Cyanobacteria bacterium T3Sed10_344R1 (assembly GCA_003566335.1). Lineage (GTDB taxonomy): Bacteria > Cyanobacteriota > Cyanobacteriia > Phormidesmidales > Phormidesmidaceae > PXDR01. Next base: position 2,177 of record PXDR01000411.1, on the reverse strand, counting down.
CAGCCGTACCTGTACTCCGGCTTGGTGCTGCGATCGCAACGCCTGAGCAATCCGAGGCAAATTCAGCTCATGAATCGCCACATCCACCGACGTTTGGGCCTGCTCAATCGCCTCAACAATCACCTGCTCTAGGTCATCCCCATAGCGCTGAACCTGGCGATAGGGTTCGGTGTAGGCGCTAGCCTGGGACTGGTTGAAATAAACCTGAATATAAGGATCCTGAGGCAGGGGATCCAGGGTGACCAGGGCCGACTGCCCCCGCCCGCCGATGAAAGTGGCGAACCCCAAACCCAGCAACACCAGCAGACCAATCTGCACCCAACGACGGCTGAGTAAATCCGGCTGAGCTGGCTTCCGCCTTGCTTGCTGACCCCGCTGCATCGTATTCTGTCGCTCCACAGTTAATCTCTTGGGATGATCTCTTGGGATGCTGAGATCCCACCAAATTCGGTCACTCGTTTTGCGATCGCACGGGGGCAGTGCGCCTTACCGCTGCATTTTAAGATAGCCAACAGCCAATAGCCAACAGCTCCTCCCCATGCCCCCCATCCGCGTTCGCCAACACGTCAACCCCCTCAGCCAGAAATACCAGGTTGAGGTTGAACCGCCCGACTGGTCAGCGGTGTTCGCCAAGCCCCATCAGCCGCTGCTGCTCGACCTAGGTTGCGGCAAAGGGATTTTTGTCACCCAAATGGCTCAGCTCCAACCAGACTGGAACTTCTTGGGCCTAGAGATTCGCCATCCGGTGGTAGATAAAGCCCTCACCTTGCGGGATCAGCTGGAGCTGACTAATGCCCATTTTCTGTTCTGTAACGCCAACATTTCCCTAGGGCCACTGCTGGCAAGCCTGCCTGCTGGGGTCTTGCAGCGGATAGCCGTCCAGTTCCCCGACCCCTGGTTCAAGAAGCGCCACCAAAAGCGGCGGGTAATGCAGCCTGAGTTAGTCCAAACCTTCGCGGATTACTTGCCGTCCGGGGGGCAAGTGATTTTGCAGTCCGATGTTGAGGCGGTGGAACTTGACATGTGCGATCGCATGGCCGAAAACCCTGCCTTCGAGCGCCAGGGTGGCTGGCTAGAACAAAGTCCATTCCCGGCCCAAACCGACCGAGAAGTTGTCACCCTAGAACGGGGAGATCCAGTGTATCGGGCCTGTTTCGTCCGGCGCTGAGGCTGGGGTCGGCAGCCTGTCGAAACCCTGTATCTGCTTTACAATGCAAGCGAATCCGGTGTGGGGAAACTATGGGGACAGTCTGTCCCTAGTCCTCGGTCACGGTCAGAAAATTTGTATTGAGGTTAAGGGTGAAGCAAGACATGGTAAGCCAGTGGATTCAAATTAGCGATCGGTTGCGCCGTTTGGTGATCGGTTTACTGGTGGTTGCGATCGCAATAGTTACGGTAAGCTGCGGCGGTTCTGGCCCCGAAGTCACCACCTATACCCCTGAGAAACTGGCTCAGGTTGAGATCTATGCCCCCGGCGTTCAGTCCCTGCGGCAGGAATTCCCGGAAATTGCCCGTCGGATTGAAACCCAGAAATGGATCGATGTGACCACCTTTATCCACGGGCCATTGGGTGAACTGCGGGCGCGGATGGATCGCCTCAGCCGCCAGCTCTTGCCCCAAGATCAAGCCCTAGCCAAGACCTACGCTGACGATCTCTACAACCATCTCGAAATTCTGGACAAAGCCGCCACTGAGCGAGACTTGGCTACGGCCCGGCAGCAGTACCAGAACGCCCTAGAGGACTTCGACAGCTTCTTGGATCTCATCCCCGAAGCCGGAGCCTAAGTCGATGACAGCTCGTGGTGTCAGCCCCCAGCAAGTCACAGTGGTGGGCTGTGGGGTGGTAGGGGCTGCGATCGCATACGAGCTGAGCCAGCATCCTCACCTCACCATCACGGTGCTCGATGCCCAGTCCCCGGCCCAAGCCTCTACCGGGGCAGCTCTGGGGGTGCTGATGGGCATCATCAGCCAAAAGCTCAAGGGCCGGGCCTGGGCCTTGCGTCAGGCTAGCTTGCAGCGATACGACAGCCTGATTGAAGAACTGGCGGCGATGGGATACGCCGTGCCCTACAACCGCCAGGGCATCCTCAGCCTCTGCTTTGACGAGGCCGCGCTGCCCAAATGGCGACAGGTGCAGGCCGCCCGTCAGGCGGACGGCTGGCCCCTAGAACTCTGGT
>PXDR01000346.1 GCA_003566335.1 Cyanobacteria bacterium T3Sed10_344R1 | reverse complement strand
TTTATCAAGCACTTTCTCTGTGATCTCGATCTTTAGGGTAAAGATTATTGCCAAAATCCGTGTAAGTACTGGCACGACTTGGGTTCTAGCCTAAAGCTAACAGCAGCTTACCGCATCTTTCCCGTATTTTTTCGTGAGGGCTGGGGCGACGCTCTACGCATCTGCCCGGGGCAGGGAAAAGGCAAAGCAACTGCCTTGATTGAGGACGCTGGTGACGGTCATGGTTCCGCCCTGAAGCTCAAACAGTCGCCGACAGATGGCTAGGCCAATGCCGGAGCCTCCGGAGTTGCGATCGCGAGATCGATCGGCCCGCCAAAACCGCTCAAACACATGGGGCAAGTCCGCTTCAGCAATGCCTAGCCCCGTATCCTTCACCTGCACCCACAGCAAGGGCTGGGTTTCGTCAGCGGCCACAGCGACTGTGACTTGGCCTGCTGGCGTATAGCGTAGGGCATTGTCCAGTAGATTGACTAGAATTTGCTCCACCCGTTCTGGGTCAGCCAGCACTGCTGGGAGAGGCCCCTGGCTGTCTAGTTTGACGATCACCGGACTGTTCTCAGGTAGCTGCTCGTCAAATCTTTGGGTGAGGGTAACCAATACTGGCAGCAAGTCTATCGGCCTCAGGTTCACCGGCAGATAACCCGCCTCTAGTCGAGACAGCTCTTGCAGATCATTCACTAGCCGCTGGAGTCGGGCAGTTTCCACCGCAAGACGTTGGTAAATGTCAGAAGACGGATCAATGGTGCCGTCAGCCAGTCCCTCTAGATAGCCGCGAACAATGGTCAGCGGTGTGCGCAGTTCGTGGGTCAAATCCCCAATCAGCTCCCGGCGGCGCTGCTCAACCCCTTCGAGATCTGCCGCCATCCGGTTAAAGCTGGTGGCCAGTCGGTTCAACTCTGGAATTTCGTACGCAGGCACCCGCACCTCTAGTTGGCCGGTGGCCAGTTTGCGGGTGATGGACTCCATTTGCAGCAGGGGGCGGACAATGCGCTGGGACAAGACGTAACTCACCCCCCCGGCAGCCACGCCGCCCAGCACCATAGACCAGAACATCCCCCGTCGCCAGGCAAACTCAAATCCTTGAATCAGCTGAGCGCGAACTTGGCGCACGCTCATGCCATCCCCTTCGATCCGCTCTAGGGACACTAAAAATAACCGAGGAGAATAGACCAGGCCAATCCCTGCCAGGGTAATAATCCCAACCGCCATCACGACGATATGGGAGAAAAATAAGCGGCTGCGGAGGTCAGGCTTAGCCATGGGACGGGGGCACTAGGGTGTCGGTTCTGCTTCGTCTTCAAACCGGTAGCCGACCCCAATCACAGTTTTGATGAAGCTGGGATGGGCGGGGTCGGGCTCGACCTTTTTGCGTAAGCGGGCGATGTGGGTATCGACAACCCGCTCATCGCCAAAGAAATCTGCCCCCCACAGTTTTTCAATTAGTTGGCTGCGGTTCCAGACGCGACCGGGATAGCTCATAAAGGTGGCCATCAGGTCGAACTCTAGGGTGGTGAGATCTAGGGGCAGGTTGCTGTCGGTTTCACTGTCGATTTCTAAGTGTCGGCACAGACTGCGCTGCTCTAAATCGAGGCTGAAGTGGGGGGTGCGATAGGTGGAGCTTTGGCCGCCCTGACGCAGGCTTCGCCGCAGTAAGGCCCGGACTCGGGCAACCAGTTCCCGAGGGCTAAAGGGTTTAACCATGTAGTCGTCTGCCCCAGTGGACAGGCCGATAATCCGATCGATTTCTTCTCCCCGGGCCGTCAGCATCAGGATGTAGGGATCTTTGGGGTCAGGCTGTTGACGGATGCGAGCGCAGACCTCCAAGCCATCGAAGCCTGGGATCATCAAGTCCAGCACAATCAGGTCAGGCTGGAGTTCCCGAAATAAGCTGAGGGCGGTCAGCCCATCTCGACAGACGTGGCAGCTAAAGCCTTCTTTCTCTAGATACAGCTTAATTAGCTGGGCAATATCTGCTTCGTCTTCAACAATCAGAATGTCCATAGGGTTAGCGTCATAGAGCCAGGTTCGTCAGCTCATCGGCGAGCGAGTCAGCGCAGTTCAGCTAGCCTCATTAGGCTGGGCTCAAGATCCTGGGGTGATGTACTGCCCTATAGTAGCGCTGCGGCTAGGGTGCTTCGGGAACAGGGACAGGTTGTGTCTTGGTGTCGATCCTTTGCCGCTTGAGACAGGTCGAGTGATCAACCTTGATCAACGTTCACGCTTGACAAACGTCCGTGGGGCAGTAAGCTAAGGCCAAATTCTGTAATCTGCCCTACCATAGCGACTTCAGCGTTTCCACCTCATTAGTGTTCTCTCCGTCTATGCCTGCTCTGTCTGCCCCGCCGAGAAATGATCAGTTGGCCCATCAGTTAGGGGCCGACTTGTTGGCTGCTGGTTTTGATTTAGAGTCGCTGACCCTGCGCTGTGTGGCGCTGCGGGGCAAGTTGATGGTGTTAGCGGAGCACCCCAACTCGCTGGTGGTTGAGTCGGGGCCGGTGTTGTTGACCCTTCGGCACTCCCTAGAACAGCACTTACCGCTGGGGTTGCCGGAAACGGTGGCGACGAAGCCAACCCTGCCCGTGGAAATCTTTCTGCGACGGTCAGGGCAGAAACAGCCCTATGCCCAGCAGGCGTTTGTCTGGCAGCCTGGGGATATGTTGACCTCGCTATTTGATGGAGACGCGTCTGCTGCTGGAGCCAAGGCTGCTGAAGCCGATGACGTGCCTGACGCGGGTGAAGCTTCTGAGGTTGGTGACGCGGCTGAATCTGTCGTAGGGGCTGAAGTATCTAAAGTTGGTGAGGACTCTACCGCAGTTTCTAGGGATGCGGTCTCAGCGTTAGCGCTG
>PXDR01000520.1 GCA_003566335.1 Cyanobacteria bacterium T3Sed10_344R1 | reverse complement strand
CCCAGGGTTCCGCCGACACCTGTTTGCGCACTACCCTCAACTTTGCCCTCAACCGTCAGGTCTACGGCAAAACCGTGTGGGACATGCCCCATCCCCGCCGCACTCTGGTCAACGGCTTCCTAGACATCCTCACCTGTGACTGCGTCAACATCGCCGCCGCTCGCGGCTTCCACGTGGTGCCCCGCCAGTTCAGCGTTTGGTCGGCAGTGGACAAGTACTTTGTCCCAGTCACCCTGGAAAAAATGCAGCAGGACATTTCTGTGGTGCTGGGAGCTCGGTTCTACATGCGGGATGAGCACGACCACGGCGTCTTCCAAAAGATGCTGCGGGACAGCTCCATCATCAGCGTGTTTGACGGCAGCTCTGTGGTCAACTTGCACTCCCTGATCCTGCAACGGCGGCAGTTAGCCAAGGCACGGGGGCGGCGGAAAGAAAAAGATCTGGTTCCCCTCCAAGATCGTCTGCGCAATAGCTTTGACCTCAGCACCGACCTACCCCCCTTCGCGCCCCAGAAGCTAGAGCTGATTAGCCGGGGAGCTGACGACGTTCTCCACGGCCTAGAGCCTGCCCTAGAGCAGCTTGAAGCCCTGAAGGGTGAGGCCACAGTTGACCAAGATCTGTTGGCTCTCCTTCAGGAACAGGGAACACTGCTGCTGAAGGTACTCAACGACCAGGATGCTGATATTGCCAACAGCGCCTTTGAACACGGCCACGACCAGTCCTTCGAGTCCTTCGAGCAGGCTAAGCACTACTGCCGCCTCCATGCCGCCACCGCCTGTCTGCACATGTGGGTGCACAACCGCGAGCGGCTCGGCGACTTCTTCGCCCAGGGGCAGTGGCTCGTGCTTTGTATCGAGCGGCTGTTGGCCCAACTGGTGCCCCAGCGCCCAGCGATCCCAGTGGAATACTACGAAACTGTTGCCGTAGAACTGTTAAAGCTGCATCGAGAAGACAAAATGTTCTCGATTGTGCCCTTCCAGTTGGCAACAGGGAAAGCTGCGGGAGAAGCTGCGATCGCATCTGTTACCGCCGATCCTGCGGCCCCTACCCTGCAACTGCAGACCTAGCAGGCAGCAGCCCCGGCCCAAGTTTCCCGAACGCGACGCCCGAACGCAACGATTTTTGCTCACGTTGATTCAACCTACTAGACACCACCTAGGACTTATGAACCCCACTGCAACCCAATCTCAGACCGCCACTTCTCCGGTTGAAGCGATTCAAGTCTGGCTCGTGCAACAGCTGGCCGATGTCCTGTCTCTAGATCCAGCCACGATCGATGTGACCCAGCCCCTCACCCGTTATGGTCTGGACTCCATCGACGCCGTCACCCTGGTCGGCGACCTAGAGGATTGGCTAGACCTAGAACTACCGGCCACCCTGCTGTGGGACTACCCCACCATCTCCAAAGCAGCGACCTACCTCGTCGATGAATTTGAAGTAACTGTCGACGCTAGCGACCTCTAATCCCCTCAGCCCCTAGCTGCACCAGGGGGCAAAATGCCCCCATTCAGAAGGAGACGCGGCCTTGAATTTTTCCGAATTTTCCTTTTGGTGGGTTTTGCTACTGTTCTGCGTTCCGTTTTTCACGGTTCGGATGGTCGCAAAATCCTTTAACCTCTGGCGACCAGCCTTCGACGCGGTGGGCCTAGCCGCCATGTCGCTGATCTTGTTTCTCAATGCCAGCCGCGCCAGCTTTATCGTCTTTGGCGTCGAAATCCTCTTCAACTACTTCATGGTGAAGTGGATGCTGACCAAAGAGGGGAAACAAGCCAGACTGATTGCAGCAGCCATCATTATCTTTGACGTCGGCGTCCTGGCCTACTTCAAATACCTCACCTTTTTCGTTGAAGGGGTGATTGGCTTAGGCACAACTGTGCCGGAAAACTGGGAAGCAGGCTTCCCCCTGCCCGTCTTCAACCAAATTCCCCCAGGGGTGTCGTTTTACACCTTCCAAATGGTGGCCTTTGTGGTGGACTCCCTCAAAGCCCGCCGCAAAAAGCCCATTGGCCTGCTGGACTACGTTAATTTCGTCTCATTCTTTCCCCAAATTGTGGCCGGGCCAATTGAGCGGCGCTCAGCCCTGTTGCCTCAAATTTCTAGCTTCCGCTTCAAATTTACCGCCGAGAACTGGGACTGGGGGCTGCGCTGGCTTTCCCTCGGCCTATTTATGAAATTTGTCTTAGCCGACAATATTGCCCCCTATATCCAGATGGATCAGGTCGCTAACGCCTGGCTGGTCTGGTTTTCAGCCTTTCTATTTACCTTGCGCATCTATTTTGATTTTGCCGGTTATAGCTTTATGGCCCTAGGCATTGCCCGTGTCCTCGGGGTGAAGCTAACAGTCAACTTTCTGGCTCCCTATACGTCCCAGAGCATCAACGAATTTTGGCGACGCTGGCACGTTTCCCTCAGCACTTGGTTTAGAGACTATGTGTTTCTGCCGTTGATGGGGTCTCGCAAGTCCCTCGCCCCGGCCTTTCTTTTCGTCACTTTTACCCTCTCTGGCTTTTGGCATGGTGCCGCCTGGAACTTCATTATCTGGGGGGCTTACCACGGTGCCCTGCTGTTGCTGCTGCGCTACGCCGGTCGGCCCTTTAACCGATTTGTGGGACGCTATGTCGCCCGGCCCCAAATCGTGTCCTGGGCCATGACTTTTAGCGCAGTCGTCCTGGGCTGCCTCTTCTTTATGGAGACCAATTCTGGGCGACTGGTGGCTAAGATCAAAACCCTAATCACGCCTTGGGCTTATTCCCCCAGCAACTTTGGGGAGCTGATAGCTCGGTTTGAGGGCGGGGGCGGCATCGTGCTGTTGCTGTCTTTAGGCTTAGCCATTACCTTTTTGCTCATGGAATATTGGGCCGTGCGACAGGAGCGACCAGAGTATGAATTGTTTTTACATCCCTGGGTCTCTCGGGCGCTGCTGGGCATGACCATTCTATTTGCCGCCAACGCCCCCTCAGAGTTCATCTACTTTGACTTCTAAAGGTTGATTTGACTTCTAGAGGTTGACTTCTTGATCTAGATGTTTAGCTTGAGGGTCTTGGTTAGGCACCTGCAGCGACACAAGCGTTGGGGACAGGCTGATTTAAGAACTGATTTAGGATTCATTGCGCACCGAGGCAGAAAGATGAAAAACAAACGCTTATTAACTTGGGTGCTGGTAGCCGCTGGCATTTGGTCTGCCGGCTTTGTTTATAACGTCTTTATTGGCGGTTATCCTAGCTGGCTACGGGAGATGTATGGCCGCAAGGTTGCCCTAGCCGCAGAGATTGATCAGCCCAAGATCATTATCGCTGGCGGATCTGGAGCCCACTACACCATCAACTCTGAAGTGATGGAAGCGGAACTTGGGGTACCGGTGATCAACTTCGGCACCAATGGCGGCATCGGCCTAAACGTCCTGCTGCCCAGTGTGCTGGATCAGGTAAACCCTGGAGACACCATGCTGCTGATTCCAGAATATCCACTATTACTGACGGATGATGGCTTAGACGACCTGTCCGCCTCCTTTGGCATGATGATTGGTCGCCCCGGTTTGGGGGGCGTGCCAGCCCACGACTTAGCCCATAACTTTTTGCAGTTGGGGGTGCCCTCTCTGCAGGCATTAGTCAGAACTGGGCAAGACGTGGTCAGAGAAGGTCGGTTTGATTACTACGGTGATCCGTTAACCCAACGGGGAGATGCCACCATCGAAATCCCGCGCCAGGCAGATTGGTGGAAAATGCGGATTAGATCCCAGGTCAGCGATTATGCCGTGGAGCGGCTGCAGCAGTTCGCAGATGAGGTCGAGGCGCGGGGCGGCACGCTGGTTCTCTCCTTACCCTGGCTTTATGGATCTACAGAAGAAGAAACCATCAATAATGTCCAGGCAACGGCAAATGCCCTCTCAGAGATTGCCGTCACTCTTTACGATCCTGAAACTCTAAATATCCAGACGGATTCAGATTTATTCGCGGATACCCACTATCACCTGAAAATTTCGGCCCGAGTGCTGCGATCGCAACAGTTAGTTGAAGAGCTTCAAGCCTCAGTGCCGGCTTTTCAACCCACCGCTAGCGAAGCGACTCAGTAACCCATTCGATACACCTTGGACACCGGAGCGCAGCAAATGACGCGAGGAAAACACCCATGACGGGCGGGGCAAAACAGCAGTGGCGCAGGTCGATTGGACAGCGCTACGGGTTGGATGTGCGATCCCTGGCGCTACTGCGCATGGGCCTAGCCATGGTCATTCTGACTGATCTCGTCTGGCGAGCCCCAGACTTAGTCGCCCATTACAGTGACCAAGGAGTCGTACCTCGGGCTACCTTAGTTGACGGCTTGCTTAACCCCAGCTATTGGTCAATTCACTTGGTCAGTGGGGCCGTCTGGGTGCAGGGACTGCTGTTTGGCGCAGCTGCCCTATTTGCCTTAGCCATGTTGGTGGGGTATCACACCCGCCTAGCCACCATCGCCTCTTGGGCTTTGGTCGTCTCCCTGCACCACCGCAACCCCGCCCTGCTGTTCGCGGCAGACTCAGTGCTGCGAGCAGTCATGTTTTGGGCCATGTTTCTGCCCTTGGGCGCAGCCTATTCGGTTGATCGAGCCATGAATCCCCGAGGTCGTGACCTACCCCAGCGGATTTTTTCTGGGGCCGTCATTGCCTTCACCGTTCAGCAATGTTTTATCTATATCTTCTCAGCCGTCTTCAAGACCACCAGCGACATCTGGTGGCCAGACGCTACTGCGGTTTACTACTCTCTCAGCTTTGATCAGTACGTCACGCCCTTAGGAGCCTGGCTGCTCAACTTTCCGGGGTTGCTGATGGTCATGACCGCAGCCACCTTGGTGCTGGAATGGATTGGCCCCCTATTTCTGTTCATGCCCTGGCGCACTGCAACCTTTCGGATCGTCACTGTCGTCACCTTTATCTTGCTGCACCTGGGCTTCGGGTTCACCCTCAATCTGGGCATCTTCCCGGCCCTCAGCATCGTCACTTGGCTAGTCTTCATCCCCAGCTCGACTTGGGAACACCTGAGCAAACGCAGCTATGGTCGCCCTCAAGCCGGATTAACCATTTACTACGACGCCAACTGCGGGTTTTGCAAAAAAGTCGTGCACCTGATTCGCACCTTTCTGCTGTTGCCCGAGACGCCTCTACACACCGCCCAGAGTGACCCCAGTATCCAGGCGGCCATGGAGCAGCACAATTCCTGGGTTGTTGTTGATTGGCAGGGGAAGCACCACTTCAAGTTTGAGGCAATTGCCTACGTGGTCAGCCTGTCTCCAGTCTTTGGCTTACTCGCGCCTATCTTGCGCTGGTCGCCAATCATGGCAGTAGGCACACGCTTTTATGAAGCCATCGCCAATAACCGTCGGGTTGCTGGTCGCTTTACCCGCCCCCTGTCCTTCCGGTCATTCACGGCCAGAACCCCGCTTTGGCAAAGTGCGATTGCCCTAGTGCTGCTGCTGCTCACCTTCCTGTGGAACCTGCGGGGCATTACCGATCACTGGGCGTTTGTCGAGCAGGACACACCAACTTTACGAAGTCTGCGCCGGGTCACCCGTAGCCGTGCCCTGCAAAGCACCGAAGGCTTAATTTATCGACTGCGGCTCAATCAAGGGGGATGGTCAATCTTCGCCCCTGATCCGCCTCGGGACGACGGATGGCATGTCGTGGTCGGCACCCTCGAAGATGGAACGGAGGTGAATTTGCTCCGGCCAGATCAGCCCATTGATTTCGAGAAACCGACGTTAAGAGAGCGACAGCAACTCTACGGCAACATGCAGTGGCGCACCTATTACATCAACCTCAACCGAGACATTGGCAGAACCCTGTACCCCGACTATGTGGAGTATCTCTGCCGTCGCTGGCAAGGCCAGGCCACCGATGGGCCAGCGCTGCAACAGGTTGACGTGTTTTTCATGGAAGAGCGCACCCCGCCACCGAACGAACCCACCAATGTGGAGCGACAGCGCCAGGCCGATCACCGCTGTTCTTAAACGACTTGCTTAAACTACTGGCTGGCTAAACAGTTCTTGTCTTTTATGGATCCGTCCCTATGCAAGATGTCATCGTCAATGCTCACGTTGTTGACAGCCGCAATATCGGGGATATCGCCTCGTCGCCCGTTCGATATTTTGATTTCGACAAACCGGTCAGGACATTGGATCTTCGGGCGCTAGATCCCAATTTCCCAGAACCAAAAAGTGGCTTTGGCGGTTCAATCACCCTAGATGAAATTCGGGCAACCGCAAGCCAAACCCGCTATCACCTGATTGTGGGCGGCGGCGGCTTACTGTTTAAGTCTTTTGCGGGTAGTTTTAATGCTCTCCAGCAACTGCGTCCGTTATTCTCTGGCAAGTGGATTGCCTGGGGGGTAGGGCAGCAAACTTATGCCAACCCGTCCAAAACAACCCAGGGCGATGTCCTTCAGCAGCTCAAAACTAGCAAAGCTAACTTTAACTACGGTCGCTATTTGGAAGGATTTGATTTAGTTGGGATTAGAGATGTCGGGTTCGATTATCCTTGGCTGCCTTGTGCTAGCTGTATGGATCCAGCCTTTGATCAGCCGGTAGAGATTAAACATGAGGTAGTAGTGTTTTCCCACCGCAAGTTTCAAATCAAGCTAGGGCGTCTTCCCAGCATGAGCCACGATACTCAGAACTTAACTGAGGTGATTAATTTTTTAGGATCAGGTGAAACAGTCATCACCAGCTCTTACCACGGAGCATACTGGGCAACCTTACTGGGGAAGCGGGTAATTGCTTTCCCGTTCAGCACAAAGTTTCTAACCCTCAGCCATTCGCCTCAACTCTATCCTGTTCAAAGCTGGAACTACTCAAAATTCAAGTTCCGTCCGTTCAAAAAGACTTTTCTAAATAAGATCAACCTTGGATTTCGCTATGGTGATTACTACACTTGTGCAACTAAAGGCTGGCAAGACCTAATCTCACAGGCAGATCAATATCCAGAAGCCCTACAGGAACATCGTCAGGCGAGCCAAGTCTTTTTCGAGCAAAGCTTGTCTCTGCTCAATTAGGGGAGTTGACGCTTCGCCGCGCCCCAATCAAGATAGGCGATAAATAAAGGCAGTCTCAGTTTCCATGAATAGATCTGCCGATGGCTCAAACGCCTGATTATCCACAATCTCTAAGGTAGGCCACAGCTTTAGACCTTCGGGATCTGCCGGGGGAATGATGTAGGTCTCTTGATAGTCACCTTGATTCAAGAAGTTGCCTTCAATCCAGAGGATCCGCTTGGGATGAACAATGTAATGTCCAGCCTGGCATTCCTCCACAGCATCCAAATCATTACGCGTCACATAGGTATCAATATAGTTGTATTGATTGCGGACAGATCTTCTGCGGGCAATTCTAGGATCACAGATCGTTGAGCCAGCGGGAAGCTGTGTCATCACCTGGGCCAATTCACGGGTATTCATCAATCTGCGATCGCCATATTTACTGGCCATAAGCTGGTAGTCATAAAAGAGATTCTGAGAAAATGACACCACGACGAAGAAGGTGATTACACAATAAAAGGCTAGGGTCGCAGGTTTTGGCCAATCGAGGTATGCGATCGCAATTACCGCCAATACAATCGGCGCTAACATCATCAGAGACTTGTAGTAGAAGACAGAGAGCACTGGATCAATGTTAGCAGCCGCCAATAATAGGAGCCCCCAGGTCGCCAGCCAAAGTTGCCAAATATTCCAGTTTCCCTTGAACTTCTGAAAAGAAATAAAAGCAACTAGCAATAAAAACAAAACCGAGAGTATTAAGTAGGGTATTGAAGCATCCCAGAAGTAAACTTGCCGAACAGTATTAATCGGCTGCAGGATTAGATTTGTGATTTTGTCCCAGAACCAGAGGTAAAGCGGCAAGCTTTCCTCATCACCAGACCCAGAGGCCGAAGCAATGGTGCGGAAAATAGCTCGGGTATTTCCCAATCGTTGACGATACTCATGCAGCCAGTAAGGAGCGAGAGAAACAACAGAAGCCAACGCCCCCAGCACAGGCAATATTAGCCGACTGTTGCTACCTCGACCACTGAGAACCTTGAAGCCAAACATCAGCGACGTCATTACAAACACAATGGGCATAACGAATAGGGCCGCAGAGTGCAAGCTGACGAGAATGCTCAAGACAACACCAATCCCGATCCAGATAGGAATCTGTAGTCTCCAGCTAGATAGATGTTTTAGCGCTAGATCATATAGGGCAGTAAACAATAGGAAGAAAAAGACTAGAGAACTAGGGTTCCATTGAAAGTTAGCAATAAAAATATCGCCAAATAATACACTGTGCCACAAACCTGCCAAGCCGCTGAGGAAAATGCGAGTTGGAAATTCAACCCGCTCTAAAAGCTGATAGATCAAGTAGATAAACAGTGGAATCGAGAGGAAAGAGAAGAAGGCGTTGGGTAACGCTTGAAACACCGGCGCTCCACCCAACAATGTAAATGGGAAAAATACATAGTAGTAAAGAGGCAGAATATTGAAGCCGCCTAACCCCAAGCCATAAGCAGATGGCCCAATTAACGGAAAGTCCCCTGACCATATCCCCATAACGGCAAAGGCATCTCTAATCTGGTCAGGGTCAGGGCCAATATCAAAGGTGACATACTGGAAAACAGCCACTAATCGAGTAATGATGCCAATTGCGATCGCAACACTAAGTAGACCAAGGCCAAGAGAGGTTAATATTGATTTAGATTGAGAGTGCTTAATCATAGTTCAACCCGCTGGATAAAATAACTGTGTGGATCAGCTCAAAAAATCAAAGAGAATCCAAATATACTCGCCAAGTATTTGTAGGATACTCGACAATAGACAAAGACACTATCAAAGATTGATAAATATATGCCAATTAGCGTAAAGCTGTGTTGAAGCCCACGAGAATGTAGCCTTCGGGCTTAATCTGATCTGTCCAATCTATCTAAACCGAAATAAAAAATGTTCAGGCAGAACCTGAAAAGTCTCCCCCTCCGCTTAATCATTGCCAATCATAACAATCACAGGTTAAAACTGTGATAAATCACCGCTATAGACTGTAGATCACGACAATTTAGCTCAGCAATCGGCGAGTTATGCTTTTGAAGAAATTTGCAACACTGCAGCCGGTATCAGCCTAGAAGTAGATTATTCACTTAGCCTTCTCCTTTAATCCTAATGATTTATCCGTCTTCAGAAATTGAAATTTCTATCGTTGTCCCGCTGTATTGTGAGGAGTCGAATATTGACCATTTATTTGAGCGGCTTTTACAGGCGCTCATCCCACTAAAGTCATCTTATGAAATTGTTTGTATAGATGATGGCAGCAAAGATAACACGCTTCTACGTCTGATTGAACATCACCAGCGTAATCCAGCGATCCAAGTTGTAGCCCTGTCTCGCAACTTTGGCAAAGAATTGGCGTTAACCGCTGGCATTGACTACGCGAGGGGACAAGCCGTTATCCCCATTGATGCGGACTTACAGGATCCACCAGAGTTAATCATCCAACTGGTTGAGAAGTGGCGTGAAGGCTACGACGTTGTCTACGCCAAACGTCGAACCCGCAGGGGCGAAACCTGGCTAAAGCGCTTTACCGCAAACGCGTTTTACCGAGTGATTGGTCGAATGAGTCAAGTTCCAATTCCAGCAGACACGGGAGACTTTCGCCTGTTAGATCGCCAGGTGGTGACAGCACTACAGCGATTGCCAGAACGAACTCGCTTCATGAAAGGTTTGTTTGCTTGGGTAGGGTTCAGGCAAACTTATATCGAATATGACCGGGCAGAGCGATATAGCGGTAAAACATCATGGAATTACTGGAAACTCTGGAACTTTGCGGTAGATGGCATTACGTCTTTTAGTTTAGGCCCCCTCAAAGTTTGGACTTATGTTGGGTTAGGGTTCTCTTTAGCGGCCTTTGCCTACGCAGGTTTTCTGGTGATTCGCACCCTAATATTCGGGATTGATCTTCCGGGATATGCGTCGTTAATGGTTGCAGTTCTGTTTTTAGGTGGGGTTCAACTACTCACGCTCGGCATCCTTGGAGAGTACTTAGGACGGGTTTATGAGGAAGTCAAAGGTAGACCGCTTTACTTAGTTCGCGCAGTCTATGGAGAGGCTGTAAGCAAGAATGGTGCAGAGCCGCTAACTACCTCAAACGCAGTGCCAACGTTAAGCCAGGGAAATCCCCCAGTAACACATCAGTCAGAATAGCCAACCCCTCGGCTCTAAAGACCAGCCTCTATACGTCAGTTGAATCAGAAGTCTTCGATGTTTTCCAACTTAGCTTGAAGTTGACCCAGAAATTCCATAGGGTAACAACTGCGATCGCAAAAAATTTAGACAAGTAAGCATTAATGCTAAAAGCGTTGAAAAACAGATTGACTAATACTGTATTGATAATCAAGCCTACTAAGCAGACTAGATTGAACTTTAAAAAACGCCTGAGCCGGGCTTGCCAACCAGCCTGCTGACGGGACAGATCGGCAAAAGTCCAGGCATCATTCCAGAAAAAGTTATTGATAATTGCGGTTTCTGCCGACAGCACGTTGCTGAGGGTAAGTCCTAGTCCAACGTGGGTAAAGAGTAGAAAAAATATCGTGTAGTCAACAAATAGACCACTAAATCCGACAACCCCAAACCGTAAAAAACGATCGAGCGGCAGCTTGGCACGGATACGAGAGAGGGTGATCTTGACGCCTGAAAAGTGCCGGTTTAGTTGCCGCTCTGGACGCCGTTTTGAACTTTTGAGCTTGGTCATTATAAATAGGAAAGTTATGCCGAGCTATGGACTAGCTCAGCATAACTCTAA
Organism: Cyanobacteria bacterium T3Sed10_344R1; assembly: GCA_003566335.1. Classification (GTDB taxonomy): domain Bacteria; phylum Cyanobacteriota; class Cyanobacteriia; order Phormidesmidales; family Phormidesmidaceae; genus PXDR01. The sequence continues at coordinate 1,866 of PXDR01000520.1, read as the reverse complement.
TGCAACTCTAGTTCAGTCAGCAAATAGCAACTGTCAGTTGACTTCCGCTACGAGGAACCAGAGCTAAGCCATAATCCCAGGCGCGTAGGCTTCAATCACCTTGCCAGTTCGGGAGCAGGTGATCATCAAGTAATCGCACTGGGGGCACTGGGTGCGCACCAGTTGCTCTTCGTTCAAATAGTGACGCTCTGCGGAGCCATGACCACAGTTTGGGCAGTGGATGATTTGCTTGAGCCCCAAAGTCGAGTAATTTAACCCGAGGTTAGCCTGGATGGTATCAAGATTGCGTCTCATTTTTGACTCTCTAAAATTTGTTAAAAGTCGGCATTAAAAACTGAAAAACCTGAAGTCGATATGAACTTGACTAAGAAGCTGTTGATAAAAATGAGTGTCTTGTCACGACAGGCCCAACACAACTCAGCTTAAATCTAAGATCTAGGTGTAAGTTTGCTAGCGAAAATTTTCTCGCAACAGAAAGCTGAGCAAAACTTAACTTTAATCGAAAACACTCAACATATCTCTCATTATGTCAAGTCTTTCCCAGGGTTGCAACCCATTAGAGGATGCGAGAGGGATTGAGATCACCCCTGTAATCGGTGATCCCCAGGGTTAAAACTGCCATATTGCTGAGATCCTAGGCATTCACTAGGGATATTGTAGATATAAGTGAAGATTAAAAATCTATCCCGATTGGCGGATTCTTCAGCCAGAGTTAATTATTTTGTAACGTCTTTGTCCCAGATTACTGAAGCCTTCGATTGAAGTATCAATTCGACTTTATATTTTGAGATGTTTTAGGTAAATCTAGCCGCCTGAGGTTTGTGATTTAAATTACCAATAATCTTAAGTCTTTATTAAATTCAGCCTGGTTAGGCTAAATTTTCTAGTTAGAAGAATAACTAGAAAATTTAGAGCAGACATATCCGGCAGTGCGATCGCACTCTCAAGAAACAGCTTCGGGATGAAAGTACTCGTAAATTTGCTGGGCCAGCTGGGGGCCAATTCCTGGCACAGTGGTTAGCTGCTCAGGAGTGGCGTCCCGAATGTAGTCAATGGAGCGGAACATCGCTAGGAGCTGTTTTTGGCGATGCTGACCTAGGCCAGGGATGTCGGCGAGGCGGGAGCGTCTCATGCGATCGCTGCGTTTTTTGCGGTGGAAGCTGACGGCAAACCGGTGGGCTTCGTCTCGCAGACGGCGCAGCAACTGTACGCCGGGTTGATCGGGTTCAGTGTCTAGGGACTTTGTTGCCCCCGGCAAGAAGATTTCTTCGCGACGCTTGGCCAGGCTAACCACCCGTAGCTCAGATAGGAGGTTTAACTCTCTCAGTACGGCGACCACGGCGGAAAGTTGACCTTTGCCGCCATCAATCATCACTAAGTCGGGCCAGTCTGGATTGCCGATACGGGGTTTATCGGGGTCTTCCCCATAGCGGCGAAAGCGGCGACGGATGACTTCGGCCATGCTGGCAAAGTCGTCGGAGTGACCGGCGGTAACGGTGGGATCTTTGATTTTATAGTGGCGATAGTGTTGCTTGGCGGGCATACCATCGACAAACACAACTTGAGAGGCAACGGCATCTGACCCCTGAATGTGAGAAATGTCATAGCCTTCGATGCGGTGGGGCAGATCTGGCAAGTCCAACAGTTCTGCCAGGTTTTGTAGAGACTGAGCATTTCGGTCTGCGGCGCGCTGGGTGCGGGCAAGTTCGTATTGGGCGTTGCGCTCTACCATGTCGAGCAGTTCGGCTTTGGTCTGCCGCTGGGGGGCGTCAATGCTGACTTTGCGCCCCCGCTGCTGGCTCAGGTACTTGGCGAGAATTTCGGCTTCCGGCAGTTCATGCTGCACCAAGATTTCGCTAGGGATTT
>PXDR01000285.1 GCA_003566335.1 Cyanobacteria bacterium T3Sed10_344R1 | reverse complement strand
TATCTCGGAACCCGAACCGGTGATGCAATCAGCTCTGTACTGTTTGGAAATCATAATCCGGGCGGAAAACTGACTTTTAGCTGGCCATACACTGTAGGACAGATTCCGAATGTGTACTATCAGAAAAAAACAGGCCGCCCCATCGATCCGGATCAGCGATATACTTCGAAATTTATTGACGCACCAAATACACCACTCTTCCCTTTTGGTTACGGGCTGAGCTATACAACGTTTGAGTACAGTAATTTACAGCTTAGTAAAACGGAAATTGAAGCCAGCGGCAGCCTGACCGTTTCTGTGAATGTTACTAATACAGGTGACCGATCAGGACATGAAACAGTTCAGCTTTACACCCGGAAAATGGTTGCAAGCGTAACGCAGCCGGTTCGTCTGCTGCGTGACTTTAAAAAGATTTACCTGCAGCCGGGAGAAACCCGAACGGTTGAATTCAAACTGCATGGTGAACAGTTAAAATACCTGGATCAAAATCTGGCACCCGTTTTGGAACAGGGAGAAGTGAGAGTTTATGTGGGTACTGATGTTTCCAACACAATTGAAAATCAATTTCAAATACTTTAAAACTACCGGGATTTTTTGCACCAAAGTTTCATAATGAATGTTTGGTGTAAGCTTCCGGTGTATCAATCAAACCAAAACCTAAAAAGGAGCAAGATGAAAACGAAGTTACTACTTAGTGTATTTATAGCAGCTGTGTTCAGCCTGCAACAGGCAACAGCGCAGAACTACATCATTATCGAGGATTTCGAAGATCCCGAAGCGCACATTCCGATTAACAATATGACCGATGGTAGTGTGGACAATGAAGATGCTTTTGAAGTCGTCGCGAATCCCGATCCAAGTGGAGTAAATGACAGCAATTACGTCCTTAGATTCCTGCGCGCCCACGATGGAAATCCCTGGGGAGGGTTCTGGAGTAATGTGTTCGAACCCCTCGAGATGGACGACATGAAATATACCCACTACCAGGTTTGGAAACCGCGGGTTAGCCCATTGCGATTTAAAGTAGAGGGCAGTGACCAGACCGGAGATTTTGAGCATGAGTCAATGGAACCTCAACAGCTCACCGAGGAGTGGGAAACGATTACATTTTACTATCCGGATGCCGCCGGTGAGTATCCTGTTATCGCAGTCATGCCTGATTTCGCAGAACCGGTAGATCTTAGTGATGATATCGTCATCTATCTCGATAACATTATTTTGAGTGATTCTCCTGATGATCCTTTGGCCACAAGCATCGAACAGGGTGAACTGCCCGTTCAACTGGCTCTTAAGCAGAATTATCCTAATCCGTTTAATCCAAGTACCAATATTACTTTTGAACTGAACAACCCCGATCGGGTAACTCTTAAAGTATATAATATGCTTGGGCATGAAATCGCTACACTTGTAAACGGTAATATGAGTTCAGGCGAGCATCATGTAAGCTTCAATGCTGAAGGACTGTCCAGTGGTATGTATCTCTATCGACTGCAGACATCCAGTAGATCAATTACACGGACCATGACACTTATCAAATAATAACCGGGATTGACTTTTAAATTAAGCGACTCTTTTGAAAAAAAGGTCGCTTTTTTTATATGTCATCACTGAAGTTATAAAGATTTTACCTATTCAAAAAACAGGAAGTCTACTATCCGATCTCTGTCCGTTTAATATTACCTTTCATGCAGGGTTTGCCTCCTGAAACAACTTAGACCTGAAATGAAAGTATTCACTCTTGCAACTCTTTGGGCAATCTTTACATTATATTCGTGTACGTCTCCTGAGAACATTTTCGAGAATGAAATAAGTGAGTTTTTGCTCAATGAAGAATCAATTTCAGGGCAAATCACAGTAGAAAGTATAACCTACCTGCCTGATCCGGTACAGCAGTATTTTCGATACAGCGGTTTCATTGGTCAGCCCATGTCGGGCATTACAGAAATTCTCTGGGCTGATACGAAAATCAAACTCGGGACAGATCAGCAATGGAGAAACCTCGAGACTCGTCAATACAACTTTACAGCTACCGGATCGAGGCTGGCATACATGAATGCGCGAATGGCCGGAATTATTCCATTTGAAGGGCGCGACCGCTACGATAACGGACGTGGACACATGCTCGGCACGCTTGCACGAACAGTTAAAGTATTCAATAACGACAGCCGGGAAGTAGCCCTCGGAGGCGCCGTGATTCTGCTGGCTGAATCCCTGCTTGAGCCATCCATCGCGCTGCAGGAATACATCACGTGGGAATCGATCGATCAGCATACGGCCGGTGCCACACTGCACCAGGGTGAACTTTCCGTGAGCGGCATTTTCCACTTCAATGAAAATGGTGAATTTATCCGGTTTGAAAGCGGTGACCGTCCCTATGAAATGAGCACTGGCAAGTATAAGCCGATACCGTTCAGCATTGTTTTGGATGAATACCACGAAGTTGAAGGACTGAAGATCCCCGGCCGGGTTTATGCCACCTGGCACCTTGAGGATGGCGATTTCACCTACTGGGACGGGCGAATTACCGGATTAAGTCGAAATGTAAGCCGGACGTCCCCGTCCGGCACCTATTGAAATGTAAGAACCACCGAATTAAGTCAAAATGTAAGTCAGACGTCCCAGTCCGACACCTTTAAAACAACCAACCTAAAAAAGAATTCAAAATTGCAGAAACGAAAGCTTCAACTTTAGCCAAACTCCAGTGTCGAAGCGGGAGCCTCGACTTACGTAAGCTTTGAAACCAAATGAAAACAGCAATCATCACCATCATCCTCCTTCACGGCCTCATCCACCTGATGGGTTTTGTAAAAGCGTTCAGCCTGGCTGAGATTAGTGAACTGACACTTCCCATTGGCCGTGGCT
>PXDR01000258.1 GCA_003566335.1 Cyanobacteria bacterium T3Sed10_344R1 | reverse complement strand
CTGCGGTTTGCCAAGACCTTTCACTGGCCGCGACAGTTAGCCAGCGTTCAGGCTCTGCGGGATCGGTTTGATGCGGACAGTTTGGCCTACCTTTGTCCGGCGGCAAATACCGGCTATCTGCGGGGACTGCGGGCTGTAGACCATGCCTATGATCAGTTGCAGCAGATTGACTTGGCTGCCTTAGCCCAGGTGTCCCCTGGCTTGTAGCCAGTCGGCAATGTCTTGCGGATAAATTAACCAGGTGCGTTGCTGGGGTTGGGTCAAGGTTTGCACTAGGGGCGAGATTTGGTTGATGTCCTCTAACCCTTGATTGCCCCGTAGCTTGATGCCCCGTTGATACAGGCTGTAGCCGCGACTGTTGGCCCGCCGCAGACCGCAGTAGTGGTCGGGGCTGAGGTTGAGGGTTTGGAGGTGCGATCGCACCCGTTCAATCACTTGCTCTTGTTGAGTTGGTGTTAAGTGACTGAGTTCATAGGCTTTGAGCAAACGCCGATCAAGAAAGCGACCACAGAGATCGCTCAGAATCGGGTCAGGGTGACGCTGCCAGCGCTGTAAGTGGTAGAGCAGCCAGGCATCATCAGCGGCTAGATAGTCGTCTAGGCTCAGGGTCTGCGGGTCTTGAGTCAGCCAGGCGGTCATGGTGTCATCCGCACTCAGTTGGCTCAGGTTGAGCAAGTCTCGGGCGCGGTTGATGGCCTGTTCTAGTCCCCAGGTGGCGGCCAGATTTTTCGGGTGGTTGTAGATCTGCCCGTACATGAAATAGCGCACCACCAGGTAGTGCTCGATCGCCGCCAGCCCCTTGCGGGCCACCACCAGTTCCTGGCTGTCGGGGTCATAGTCTAGGGCCAGCAAAATTCGGTCAAGGTCTAAATGACCGTAGGATGCGCCGGTAAAGTAGCTGTCCCGCAGCAGGTAGTCGATGCGATCGCAATCGAGCTGACTCGATACCAGTTGCCAAACCAACGGCAGGGGATGGCGATGGCGATAGACCTGCACCACCTGGGTCGCCAGGGCTGGGTCAAACTGCTGCAGCCGCGACCCCACCGGATCAGACTCTTGCAAAATCCGCTGCGTCCAGGTTTCATGGCGACTGCCAAACACCTCCTCTGCCGTGTGGCTAAAGGGGCCATGACCAATATCGTGGAGCAAGGCCGCCACCAGCACCGTGGCCCGATGGGGGGCCAAACTAGGATGCCGCGCCGTCAGCCGGTCGAACCCTCGCCGAGCCACCGCCAGCACCCCCAAAGAATGGGTAAATCGGGAGGTTTCTGCTCCATGAAAGGTCAGGCTGGCTGGCCCCAGTTGGCGAATTCGCCGCAGTCGCTGAAAAGCCGGGGTATCAATCAGCTCAATCAGCAAGCCCTCCACCGGATTCCGGTGATCTAGGGTGATCGCCCCGTGGAGCGGGTCATGGTAGGTGCGACTCACAGACGGGGTGGGCCGACCTCAGCCACTGTAGAAGATTGCAACAGATCCACTGCCGCCTGATATTGGGCATCCTCGGGCGTACCAAACTGACGGCGTAGCAGAGGCGCTTGCTCCACCGCCCGATCGGGGGTGATGCCCAGCTGGTTAATGTCATGGTGGGCCGGGGTTTCGTACTTGGCGATTGTCACCGCCAGCCCCGAGCCATCGGACAAATCAAATAGGGATTGGATTAACCCCTTCCCAAAGGTGACGTCTCCTACCAGCTGTGCCCGGCCATTATCCTGCAACGCCCCAGCCAGGATCTCACTGGCGCTGGCCGTTCCCTGGTTCACCAGCACCACCAGCGGATCTTGGGTCACAGCGGGGCCACTGGCCTCAAAGCTATCCAACACCCCCTGACGGTTGACGGTGTAGACCACGGTGCCTTGGTCTAGCCACAGTCGGGCAATTTCAATCCCGGCCTGTAGCAGCCCGCCAGGATTGTTGCGCAGATCCAGGATGTAAGCCTCTGCCCCCTGGTCTTCGAGCTGTCTGAGGGCTGTGGACACCTCGGCAGCAGCATTGCCGTTGAACTGGCTGAGACGAATGTAGCCTAGGGCCAAATCCCCGGCTTGCCGCAGGTCAGCTACCACCGGATTTAGCACAATGTTGTCCCGGGTCAGGGTGACATCAAAGGGCTCCGCCTCGTCCTCCCGCTTCACGGTCAGGGTGACCTTAGTGCCCAGGGTGCCCCGCATCCGGCTGGCGGCTTCATCTAGGGTGAAGCGGTCTGTGGGCAGGCCGTTGATTTTGAGGATGGTGTCCTTCGGCTGCATGCCCGCCGCTTCTGCTGGCGAGCCTTCAATCGGGGCAATCACCCGCAGGGCACCGCTCTCTTCTTCTTTAGCGATTTGCAGCCCCACCCCGGTCAGTTCTCCGGCGGTGTTGGTGCGCAGGCTGCGGTATTGCTCGGGGGGCAAAAACCGGGTGTAGGGATCCCCCAAGCTGCCGACCATTTCATCGATCGCATCGTAGACCGCCGCCTGGTCGTTCAGCGAACGGCGCAGCAGACGCTGACGCACAAACCACCAGTTCTGATGATTAAAGCTGTCATCCACATAGGCCCGGTTGACGATGCGCCAGACTTCGGCAATCAGCTTCTGGCCGTCGGTCAGGGCCTGGGCCGAGGGCATGCCTAGCCCCAGCCACAGGAGACTTGCGATCGCAAATCCCGCTAACCAACGCCGTAGTCCAGACCGCCGTGTCCCAGATTTCATTACCGCCATGCCGTCGTAGGGTGAATTTAGAAGGTGATTAGATTAAGGCTTTGTAAAGATTGTAAAGGGCACAAATCCTTAGAGCAGCGGGTTGGATCGGCGGGATGCGCTGGGGATGGGTGCGATCGCATCCAGACTGCCCTTACCCAGCCCTTGCCCGCTTCCGGCCTAGTCGCCCCCCG
>PXDR01000115.1 GCA_003566335.1 Cyanobacteria bacterium T3Sed10_344R1 | reverse complement strand
CAGCAAAATCAGGCTTTTTTCAAATTTGCTCAGGCCCATGCGATCGCAGAGGGTCGGCAAGGCCAGCGCGATGCCCTGGGCTTGGGTCACGCCGATCCGAGCCTGAAGCTGCTGCTGATAGCTGCCGCTAGATTTGCGGCTAGCGGGCGGACGGCAATCGTCATACCCCTTGACGCCGTCCAGGGTGACTATCCCCTGCCACCAGTGGCTAGTGGCCCGATCGGCTCGGGTTTTGGCCACCCGATTAACCGTCTTGGTGTCTTGGCGCTGACGGCTGACGGCCACCATCAGCAGGCGCTCTAGCCAGTTCAGTTCGGTTTTAAGGTAAGCCCAGTTATCGGCAAAGGGGATCGGCTCTGCGCTCATGGCCCCAGCCTCCGCAGAAACTCCAGGGGCAGACCGTCTCGATCGGCAATGAAGGTGACTTCGTAAACCGTCTCGCCGATTTGCTGCTGTTGGGGCGGCAGCAGCACTTTCGCCGGAGACAGATCGGCCTGCTGAAAGCGATCCTGAAGGGTCTGGAGCCAGTGGGGCAGGGTTTGGTCGCTAGGGGCGAGATCGGCAGTGAGGTCAAACGACAGGTGGTAGTAGCCGGTGTACTGTTCATCCCCAAAGGCATCTGCCGCCGGGTGAGGGTCGGGAATTTGGATCAGCTCAATCCGGCCTAGGGGGCCAAGCAGCCAGCAGGCTAATGTGATCCCGGCAGTGAAGCGGGTTTCAATCTCAAAATCGAGCTGTTGATAAAATGCGATCGCACCGTGGATGTCCGCAGTACGAATAGAAGCATGGTGCATGGGAACCGCCGATCAAACGCCGATCAAACTTCAACCCAGCCTTTTAACCCAGCCTGCCTCAACCTAGCCCGGTTTACCCTGGCCCGACTCAAGCCGCCCCTACTCAAACCGCCCCTACTCAAACAGGCGAAAGTAGGGATAACGCACGGGGGCACCTGGCTCTTTTTCTAGGTTGAAGTTAATCACGTCCCAGCAGGGCTGCTCGGCGGCGGGGGGGCTAAACTCCACCGGCAGACCATAGAGTCGGGGCAGCGCAGCATCAATCTGCCCCCGCCAAGGGGCACTGCGCTCTAGGCAGGCATTCACGAGATCTCGATAGCGCTGGGCAATAATCACCCGAGTCGCCCGATACCCTTGGGTATAGAGCCGATCCAGCGCTTCATGGATTTCAAACCGGATGCCATCGGGATGGGTATGCTGGCGATACCACTCCCCCTCCCACTGTCGCCAGTGCCGTCCAGACTGCAAATGCACCAGCTCCTTGGTCTGGGGATCGGCCTCGAACGCTCCGTGGCGGGGGCAGAGATAGGTATCCGTCAAAGTCAACGCCGCAATGGTTTGCCGGCAATGGGGGCAGGAAATGTCTGGCCCATAGATGGGATATTGCAGAGCTGGGTTGATCATGAAGTCACTGACAACTCATGGGCAGCAAGGTCTTGCTAACGCTAAGCCAAACGATCAGGCTTAACGGGTCGGGTGGCCTTATTATAACGGGGGGTCTACGGACGCCTGCCCCTAATTTTGGCCTTAATCATTACCCGCAAAATCTGGGACGGCAGCGGTTCTGCCTGAGGTTGGCGAGCCTGCCTTGATTATTCCCCTGGTTTTTGCGTCTCTTTACTGAACTGATTCTCTTTACTTGAGCGTTCGATCGCGCTCTACCGCACCCCTATGGCACTTACGACCGCGCCCAGTCAGTTTTGGCCTGCTCCCGACCTATCCCAAGCCGCCTTTATTGCGCCCAATGCCACGGTGCTGGGACGGGTGACGGTGGGGCCAGGGGCCAGCATTTGGTATGGGGCGGTGGTGCGGGGCGATGTCGATCTGATTCAGCTGGGGGCCAGCACCAATGTGCAGGATGGCGCGGTACTCCACGGCGACCCCAATCTGCCCACGGTGCTAGAAGACTACGTGACGGTGGGCCATCGGGCGGTGATTCACAGTGCCCACATTGGCCGAGGCTGCTTGATTGGGATTGGGGCGATCATTTTGAATGGAGTGCATATCGGAGCAGGCAGCATGGTGGGCGCTGGCTCGGTGGTGACCAAAAACATACCGCCCCGCTCCCTAGTGGTGGGGGTGCCTGGCAAGATCTTTCGGGAACTGAGCGAGACAGAAGCCGAAGAGTTGATCACCCATGCCCAGAAGTATGAAAAATTGGCCCTCGTTCATGCTGGGCAGGGCGAAGACTTGGGCTTTGTATGAAGCTAGATTTTGGCAGGCTGCCGATCCCGCAGTTTTTATGAGAAAATTGTGACAACCGATTAAGATTCTTTTGGAGTTAGGAGGTTCGGGAATGGACATTGACTTTCGGATTGTAGCTGTACTGTCCCCGTTGATCCTGGCGGCAAGTTGGGCCTTGTTTAACATCGGCAAAGCAGCCCTGGGTCAAATCCAGGATTTCCTCAATAAGGAAGCCTAAAAGACAGCCTAAGCAGCCCGTCACGCTTTAACCCGTGATGCCTTGGTCTGCCAGTGCCGCTGCGGAAAACCGGTAGGGCTAAGGCTAGTCTGGTGGGGCTAATCTGGTGTGAGAACGCGAAACCGACTGTCTCTGATTGAGGAGGCAGTCGGTTTTTGCGAAAAGTCCCGGGGGCAATGGGGCTCATTTGTACCCCACCGCACCCTACAGCCCCGATTTTGAACAGCCAAACTGTAGGGGCGAGGTTTCCTCGCCTGTCTGAATCGGGAGGATAGATCAGGCTGTAGTATGAGCGGCCAATTCAGCGATCGCAGGAGACTCACTTGACTCAAGTAGATCATGGGGCCGCCGACCGAGCGGCCAGCCTTGCCACCCTAGAATCCTTTGCTCGGTTTGGGGTCGATCTCGGCTTGGATCGGATCGAGCAACTGCTGGAGCGGTT
>PXDR01000619.1 GCA_003566335.1 Cyanobacteria bacterium T3Sed10_344R1 | reverse complement strand
TTCGTCGCCTAGGGCCATGCGGCAGGCGCTGAGCACCATGAGGTCTACGGGGGGGGTATTCAGCCGTAGTTGCCGCAGCTGATCGAGCTGGAGCCGTTGATCCCAAAATTGTAGGAATGAGTTGCTTAACGGCCCAGGTAGGAATTCGCCGTGGGTGGCTAGATGCAGGATGCTGTAGGGGGTTTGGCTACGGTTGGCAGTTAGACTAGTTTGGGTAAAGGATTGATTCAGGGCGGCCTGACCGGGCCAGAGTTGTTCTGTAATCACGGACAACTCTAGGGGGACTGCCGGGAGGCTGGGCAGTTCGTCGAATTCTGAGGCTCCCATGGCCAGCACTTGGGCGTTTCGCACGTCTACATGGCGAGTGTCGGTGAGGCTAAGGCTGGGCATCAGACCGACGCTGTAGTTCTCAATCAAAAACTGGTCGCCGTCATATAGAGCCGCTACTGGCAGCGATCGCAACCCAGCATCCAAAATAAAGGCGATGTTATCGACGGCATTGTCTTCCAGGTCGGCTAGCAGGGGAGCAACTAGCCAATTGTGCATTTGCTGGGCGGGCGTTTGGTAGAACTGCCCCCGCCGCCGGGTGGGGTCGAGAATTTCCCGCCGCAACTGGTCGGCAACTTGCAGCACTTCACCTCGGGTGACGCCAGCAATGCGACGACGAATGGGTGTTTGATCGGGCACCACCATCACCAGTTCTAGTTCTGCCTGGTTATCCCGAGAGCGATTATCGGCAAGATAGCGCTCGACAGCCTGGCCGCCGCCACCACTCCAGCGGTCAAGCTGCCAGAGGTCTTCTCCGGGTGCTGCCTGGGCAAGATGCTGCCCCATCTCTGAGCCAATTTCCACGTCGCCCGCAGGCAAAAACGCAACGTAGATTAAAGCAGGAGACACCCCTAAATCTTCAGCCGATTCTGCCCAGCGATCGCGGCCTTGCTCAAAATCTACTTCGTCTTCTTCTATATCTAGATAGTCAATAAATTCTTGGCTAAATTCATTATCTAACTCTGACCATTCATCTTGTTCTTCTAAGATTGGGGAGTCATCTTCTATATCTGGATCTTCAAAGGATAGATCGCATTCAACTAAACAGGGCGTGTCAGGAGAAGAACCGTTTTCAGAAGGAGGTTCTGGTTCTCCTGTAAAGATAGAAATATTCCCCTGAATATAGTCGGAGAAGAATGATTGAGTCGGCAAAATAGTTTCGCTGCTGGTTGCGATCGCACCTGCGGTTCCATTCACGCTTGCGTCACCTACCGTAAAAGGCGTGATGCCATTGCCTCCATGAGTAATCGTGATACTGCTAGCTAAAGTAGCAATACTGGTGTTGCTAGGAATAGCGTCACCAGGAAATAGTGAGGGAAGCACTCCGAAAACTCTAAGAAACTGATCGGTATAAATAACTATATCTCCCCCTAGTTCTCCCCGTGAGCCAATCGAGTCAATCTCAATATCGCGATTAGATCTGAGATTAATATCCCCAAGAGAAATTAGACCGGTGTCCAATGTGTTGATAGAAATTCCTATTGGCGAACCGCTATTACCAACTAAGTCTATATCGCCGATGTCAAAGAAATTAGCTGCTGCCTGAGCTAAAATTCCTGGCTGAGACAAATGATTTCCTCGTGCAAACAGTGTGCCGCCGTTGAGATTAATTGAGTTTTCAAAGGTAATGCTGCCGTTGCCTGTGTTGTTAGTATCTGCCAGGAGGCGAAGATTCAGGGCTCCCTCACTCTCACTGCTAGGCGCAATAGCACCGTTAAGCGTAATGCCTCCAGCGGCTCGCAGTTCCAAGGTACGCGGTTCAAAATTAAAGTAGAAAAGATCCGCGTTAAAGGCGATATTCCCAGCTTCTGAACCACCTGTTCCAGTGGAGATGGTGACATTACCATCTGATAACCCAGAAGCAATAGTATCTACGTTAATCCGGGATGGAGAGCCTATAGCCGTGATGACGAAGGGGTCATCATCGCTCGTGTTGTCGCTGTCTATGCCCGAGATAATTTCAATGTCGTAAGGATCTAGCAGCCAAGTCCCGCCCTGTCCTGCTGGGGCGCTAGTATCAGGAGCCCCGGACACCTCTAAGAATCCAGCGCTGCTGGTTTCGACAAAGCCGCCGTCGCCGCCGCTGGCTCCGCCCCGAACGCTGATTTGGCCATAGCTGCGGGTGGTCTCGTCTGACCAGACAATCACCCGCCCCCCATCACCCTGTTCAGTGGCGTCAGCCTGGATTTGGGATTTGGCATCAAGGTAGGTGAGCCGGGCATTGGGAATCGAGCCTTGGCCCAGGTATTCGCCCCCAATGCGGATGTCGCCCCCTCCTCCAGGGCCGGAGGCGCTCAAGGTCGCGTCCACAATGCCGACGATGTCCCCGAGCACGTTAATCTGGCCGCCCTGACCGCTGCCAGGGGCGTCGGTGTTGAGCTGACCCGATGCGATCGCACTTCCCCCCTCCGTGGGAATCATCAGCCCTGAGCCGCTCAACTGCACCGTGCCATCATCCGACACCGTCAGTCCGGTGGCGTGGTTTGCCGCCGCTGTTAGCAGCTGGGGGAGTTCTAGAGGGGCGATCGCAGTCGGAAACGCCCCGTCCACTGCCTCGACCTCTAAACTCAACACCAAGCCTTCATGGCTGAGTCGCACCAGACTTTCACCGGGGACTGCCGCCAAGGTCAAGCTGCCCCCAGGGGCGCTCAAGCTGCCGGTATTGACCACACTTCCCCCAATTAAGGTGAGGGATTGCCCAGGGTCTACGGCCAGATCCCCAGCATTCACCAGGCTGCCGGGCGTCGGGGCCGCAAAGATAAACGCTGTGGGATCGCCGATTAGGGCCGCGTAATTATTGGGGCCAGTGGTGATGAACCAATCTGAGCCAAAGC
>PXDR01000576.1 GCA_003566335.1 Cyanobacteria bacterium T3Sed10_344R1 | reverse complement strand
ATTGCACAAGGCTTTTCCCTGGTGGGTTCAGGTGAACTTAGCTTTCCCTGATTGACCTGGGCCTTACCCTGGGGGGCTTAGGCGGTTGCCAGCCCTTGGGCAGACAGGCGCATGACCTCACGGCTGGTAAAGCCGATGTTAGCCAGGGCTTCGCCGTAGGTAATCATGAAGTCTTCGACTAGGGCGTCTTTTTCCATGCCCAAAACTGCGGCGTCGGCGGCCACTTGGTTCAGCATTTGCCAGACGATGGGCAGGTTTTGACGGTTGGCTTCCTCTAGCTCAGCCTTGGCGGTTTCAAAGTTGGCCTTGAGCCATTCTTCGCCAAAGTTGAGGTGGAGATACTCGTCTTTGACTACCCCTTCAGTGATTTTGCGCGCAAAGTCATCCGCCACCGGAATGTAGATGTTGTAGGCGGAAATCGCGAAGGTCTCGATGATCAGAGACTGGATCAACAGACAGGTGACAATCCGGCCCTCTGTCCAGGCGGTTTGGAAGTTCTGGTGTAGTTGGGTGAAGAACTTTTGGGCGAACTCCATGTCTGGCGTGACTTCTAGGTTCCGACCACAGGCTTGGAATCCTTTCATGTGGCGGGTTTCCATCTTCGCCAGCTTCAGCAATTCATCTGTGCTGTCGGTGAGGCGCTGGGCTAGGGTCTTGTAATTACCAGCGGCCTCTAGCTCACCCTCAATCACGATGGCATTGATGCGACTGTAGGCGTCCTTGTACGCTTCACTTTGGAAGTTAATGGTGGGAGTGGCCTCAAGCTGCGGCATATGCTTAACTATCCCTGCATTACGATTAAATTTCGGCATCAACAGCGGCTCTAGGAACCAGGCTCGCACGATTCGCGATTAGAGCAATATCAGCGATGCCTGAGAGCATCCCCAGCAATTTGAGTGCTGAGGCACTTAAATCCACACCTTAACACCCTATAAGGTCTAAGTTGTGATATGCAAGCGGGTAGAGCCGAGGGTAAATCTGGACCCCCCAGGGAATCAGTATAGGGACATTTTTCAATTGTTTGGGTCATCTCAGTGGAGAAACTGCCTTGTCAATGACCGCTAACTTGCCTCAGGATCAGCGTTTCGCCTTTCGTAACCAGATTTGGAAATGGGGGTTGACAGGGCTGCTGTTATTGGGGGCGGCAGTGGTGCTGTGGCCTTTGGCGGTGGTGCTGTTGACGGCAATTACGACGCCGGAGGGCGAGGTTTCTGGCGAAAATCTAGCAGCAGCCTGGACTCAGGGAGACTTTTTGCTGGCCTTTGCCAACTCTACTGTGGTGGCGCTGGCGGTGACGGCGAGCCAGATTTTCACCTCGGCTTTGGCGGGGTATGCCTTGGCCCGACTGCAGTTTCGCGGTCGCCAGGGGATTTTGCTGGCGGTGCTGGTAACCCTGGTGATTCCGTTTCAGCTTTTGGTGATCCCGGTGTTTTTGGTGCTGAAGTGGGGCCATTTGATCAACACCTACGGGGCGCTGATTTTGCCGACGGCGGCGAATGGGTTTGGTATTTTTCTGCTGCGCCAGTTTTTCCAGACGATTCCCCCGGAGCTAGAGGAAGCGGCCACGCTGGATGGGGCGAACCGCCTCCAGGTGCTATGGCACGTGATGTTACCGCTGGCCCGTCCGGCGTTAGTCACCCTGAGCCTGTTTACCTTCATTGGCGAGTGGAATGACTTGTTTAAGCCTTTGGTGTTTACCACCCGCCCGGAACTGCAAACGGTGCAGTTGGCCCTGGCGGCGTTTCAGGAGCAGTTCACCAGCGACTGGCCGCTGCTGATGGCGGCGGTGGTGATTGCCACGCTGCCGGTGATTGGCCTGTTTTTGCTGGGGCAGCGGCAGTTGATTCAGGGGGTGGCGGCTACTGGGGTGAAGGGGTAGTGGGTTGGTGGGTTGGTGGGTTAGCCCCGTCGCCATTCGGTTAGGCCGCCGGGTTTGTCGATCAGGATGATGCCTGCGTCGGTGAGCTGATCCCGCAGGCGGTCGGAGGTGGCGAAGTCTTTGGCTTGGCGGGCGGCGCAGCGCTGGTTGACTAGATCTGCGATCGCATCATCGCTCAGCCCGTCATCTTCTGTTGCCCCAGCTTGATCGGCTTCGGCGGTGGCTTCTAGCCCTAGCACCCCAGCCAGGGTGACCAAGGTTTGCCACTGCTGCTGTAGGCTGGCGCTGTCTTGGTCGGCTTGGCCTTGGTGGGTAATCAGGTTCCCGGCCCGGCGCAGCTCTTTGGCTAGGTCAAACAAAATTGCGATCGCACCAGCGGTATTAATGTCATCGTCCATCGTCGCCTGGAACTGGGCCACCCGGCCAGGATCTGACTCCACCTGGCCCGTCCAGCCTAGGGATTCGCCAAAGCTGGGGCCAAACAGCAGCCCTTCTTTTAGGGTTTGCCAGCTATTTTTGGCTGCCGTCACCGTCTCTGCCGTGAAGTCGATGGGCTTGCGGTACTGGGCTTGGAGCACAAACAGCCGCAAAGCCATCGGATCAGGGGCGTCGGGGGAATCTAAGAGCTGGCGAATCGTGGTGAAGTTGCCCAAGGACTTAGACATTTTTTCGCCGCCGACGTTCACCATGCCGTTGTGCATCCACACCGTAGCTAGGGGCTGACCGGTGACCGCTTCGGATTGGGCAATTTCGTTTTCGTGGTGGGGAAACACCAGATCCGCGCCGCCCATGTGGATGTCGATGGTGTCCCCCAAGCGATCGCGCACCATAGCCGAGCATTCAATGTGCCAACCAGGACGGCCAGCCCCCCAGGGTGAATCCCAGGAGGGTTCGCCGGGTTTGGCCCCTTTCCACAGGGCAAAGTCGAAGGGATCTTGCTTTTGCGGCCCGGTTTGTTGACCCTCAGCGGTGGCTGTTACCCGGCCACTGGCCCCGGCCTGCATGTCGT
>PXDR01000364.1 GCA_003566335.1 Cyanobacteria bacterium T3Sed10_344R1 | reverse complement strand
GCGGACAAGTGGCCGCAGTTTCAAGAACGTTGTCGGCTGGTTAGCCCGGCGAATAAGCGGCGGCACCCGGTGATTGTGGTGGGCACTGGCCTTGCAGGAGCCTCCGCTGCGGCTAGCCTGGCGGAGTTGGGCTATCCCGTCACCAGTTTTTGCATTCAAGATTCGCCCCGCCGCGCCCACAGTATTGCTGCCCAGGGTGGCATCAATGCCACTAAGAACTACCCCAACGATGGGGACAGCGTTTGGCGGTTGTTCTACGACACGATTAAAGGCGGGGACTACCGTTCTCGGGAAGCGAACGTCTACCGCCTGGCCCAAATCAGCAACGCCATTATTGACCAGTGTGTCGCCCAGGGGGTGCCCTTTGCCCGAGAGTATGGCGGTCTTTTGGCTAATCGCTCCTTTGGCGGGGCTCAGGTGTCGCGCACGTTCTATGCTCGGGGCCAAACCGGGCAACAGCTTTTGCTGGGGGCTTACAGCGCCATGATGCGCCAAGTGGCCGCAGGCCGGATCAATCTGCTGCCCCGACGGGAACTGCTGGATTTGGTGGTGGTGGATGGGGTGGCCCGAGGCGTGATTGTCCGCAATTTGGTCACGGGAGCGCTGGAGCGCTATGCCGCCGATGCGGTGCTGTTGGCCACTGGGGGTTATGGCAATGCCTTTTACCTCTCGACCAATGCCCGGAACTCGAATGTGACGGCGGCTTGGCGTTGCTATAAGCGGGGGGCGCTGTTTGCTAACCCCTGCTACACCCAGATTCATCCCACCTGTATTCCGGTGTCGGGGGAGTATCAGTCAAAGCTGACGTTGATGAGTGAGGGGTTGCGCAATGATGGCCGGGTATGGGTGCCGAGCCAGCCGGGAGATCGGCGGCACCCGAATCAGATTCCGGAGGCGGAGCGGGATTATTACCTGGAGCGACGCTATCCCCGGTTTGGTAACTTGGTGCCGAGGGATGTGGCCTCTCGTAATGCCAAGCAGATGACGGACGAGAACCGGGGGGTGGGTGAAACCGGGTTGGCGGTTTATCTGGATTTTCGCGATGCGATCGCACGTCTCGGTCGTCCCACCATCACCGAACGCTACGGCAACCTATTCGACATGTACCAGCGGATCACGGGGGAAAACCCCTACGAGGAACCGATGCGGATTTATCCAGCGGTGCATTACACCATGGGCGGGCTGTGGGTGGACTACCACCTGATGAGCACGGTGCCAGGGCTGTTTGTGTTGGGGGAGGCCAATTTCTCTGACCACGGCGCTAACCGACTGGGGGCCAGTGCTTTAATGCAGGGCTTGGCGGATGGGTATTTCATCATCCCCTATACCCTGGGGGATTACTTGGCCGGGACAGCCTTGGCCGCAGTGGAGACGAGTCACGAGGCGTTTGCCGAAGCGGAGGCGACGGCGGCAGCTCGGGTGAACAAGCTGCTTAGCATCCACGGCGACAAAACCCCGACCCAGTTCCATCGGGAGCTTGGGCGACTGCTGTGGGATCAGGTGGGCATGGCCCGAGACCAGGCCGGTCTAGAGACGGTGATCGGCCAGATTGGCAACTTGCGTCAGGAGTTCTGGCAGAATTTGCGGGTGCCGGGGGACGCCAATACCCTGAACAAAAATCTGGAAATGGCGGGTCGAGTGGCGGACTTCCTGGAGTTAGGGGAATTGATGGCCCGGGATGCCTTAGCGCGGGAAGAATCTTGCGGCGGTCATTTCCGCATGGAACATCAAACGCCAGAGGGAGAAGCGTTGCGGAATGATGCCGAGTTTTCCACGGTAACCGCCTGGGCCTATCGTGGTGACGATCAGCCTCCAGAGTCTCAGATTGAAGATCTCAATTTTGCCGACGTACAGCTCACCCAGCGCAGCTATAAGTAAATCCGCAAAGATTGCTTGGACAGCCGAGACGGCTATCCCACAAGTGAGATCTGGGGCTTTGGTCTTGTGAGATGGTCCTCTGGCCTGTCTCTTTCATCAGGAACCTGTGCCAATCACGGCTGCAACTCCGTTAGGCTGTCGGTGATGCCTTGAAAGAGCTGGCGGAGGCTGTCGTCGTAGCGGGCTTGATCTGTCCAGGCGAGGACTTGATAGTAGCGGTTGTCGCTGCGGATGGTGGTGTGGAGATAGGTGACGGGGCTGCCGTCTAGGGTGCCGGAAATTTCGTACTGAATTGCATCGTGTTCGCCGATGCTGGTCACCTCAGTGCTGGTTGAAGCTGAGATACTGCTGAGGCCATCGACGATAAATCGACGGTAGATGCTGGCATTTTCGCTCAGGTCAAAGGTGTTTAACCGGGTGGTGCTGTCTTCTGCTAGCACAATCACGTATAGTCCCTGGTCAGAGTTAGTCGCCTGGATTTCTGCATCGCGGTGTAGCTCTCCGGCGGCATTTTGCCAACCTGGGGGAATCTCAATCTGAAAGCGGTTGCGATTGTCTGCGAGTTGGGTGGCGGTGGCCGTGCCGTCTGCCTGACCCTCTATTTGCGACTCGGTTTCCAAACCGGCTAGGGAGGTTAACGAGTCGATTAGGCGACCACAGCCTGCGATCGCAACACTGAGAACCGCCACACCGCCAATCAACTTCAGCTTGGGAGTAAACACAGCACCTGTCCTGTAGTGGGCCTTAACCTGGGGCAAAATTAGAAGGGATCTGCCCGCCAATCACGCCATGATTGCACTCTGGCGGTTTAATTTTGGCACCCAACTGCCTATCCTGGATATGGTTTGATTATCCGCATCGCTGCATATAGCTGCGGCCCAGACCCTACCCCATCCTGATTCACTCCTTATGTTAAGAGCTGGCATCGTCGGCCTGCCCAATGTGGGCAAATCTACCCTATTCAACGCCTTGGTCGCTAATGCCAAGGCCCAGGCCGCTAATTTTCCCTTT
>PXDR01000639.1 GCA_003566335.1 Cyanobacteria bacterium T3Sed10_344R1 | reverse complement strand
ATGAGTGCTTGCTGACTGTCGGCATCTGGGCCGTAGTCGTGGATGTGGGGAAAGCCCCAACTCTGGGCCACCTGCTGCCCGAGGCTATTCAACGGAGCCAGTACCACAGTGATGCCACCAGCTACCGCAAAAGGTATGGCCCAATCGATGCCCATTCGCACCGTTTTACCGCTGCCCATGTTGGAAGCAATCCAGTGGATTACCCCAAGGATGAGTTGCGGCAATGGCCCCATGTAGCCCGGGCCAGCCCCATAGAACTGGCAGTCTGGTTCTGCCTGTCCCAGGATGGCCTTACTGTTGGCAATCGCACGCTGCCGTCGTTGCTCTTTGGGCGTCAGGGCCGCCTCTAGCGTCTCAGTCAGCCACGGGCCACGGTCTTCACGGGGTAAGGCGACTAAGGCATCATCAATCCCTTTGCCCAGCTGTCCCTCCCAGTTCAGATGGCAGGGTTGACCTTCAGCCACAGCAATCGCCGTACCTAACTGTTGAGCCTGCTGGCTGACCGCCTGCCGGGTACGGGGTTTTTCATCTTCGTCAAAGGCAACCGCCACCTTGCGATCCTTCACCAGGGCGGCAATCTCAGGCCAAAGGCAGCGCTGGCCCTTGGGATGCCATTGGCTCACGCCGCGCAGGGCAATAGCCGGGAAGCCCAATTCGACTAAGGCCAGGGCTTTCTTGAAGCCTTCAGTGACAATTACCGGCACATGGGGATGCCGAAGGATGGCTTGCCAGCAGCTTTCGTCTGGATGGCGATTGATGCCCCAGCGCTGGGCGACCGTATCCCAGCATGGCCCCATTACCGGCAGCAATGGTCTGGCTTCTAAGCCTGGGGGAGTTTCGTACTTGACCCCCCGTTTCCGGTCTTCGTCCCAGCGGGGAACCGCAGCCTTGAGATAAGGAATCTCCGCTGGGGTGCCGTCGAGACGTTCTCCGTAGGCAATCCAGCCGCCCAATTCGATGAACTCGTATCGTTCTAGCAGTCGAGCATTGCCGGTGGTGAGGTAGCTGTCGTTTTTCTGGCGTTGGGCGATGGTTGATTCGAGAAATTCTTCAACGGCTTCAGGGCCGCTGACCCATCTGATGTTGGCTTGAGCCAGTGCTGGGCTGATGGCGCTGGCCGCAAACTCCCTGAGGACTGGGTGTGGCAGTGCGGTGACTGGCAATGCGGTGACTGGCAGTGCGGTGACTACAGGGGCAGTCTGGGACGTAGCTGGGAATTGAGTGGGTAGCTGCATGTCTCTCTCGCTAATGTTGGGCGGGTAGAGATCAACACAACCGAAGGGGGAATCGGGGCAACTATCAGTGAGTGAGCGGGATCTGTAAGGGCGAGCAGTCTAGGTCGTTTGTACTGACCACTGCTTGTCCCGTCTATTGTTAAAACGGCTACTCCTAAGGCTTAGCAAGACTCTAGGGATGCCTTGTTGGGTGGGAGTGAGACTGCTGTTCTGACATCGCTGTATCAAGTTGATGCAGGAATTGTCATAGGGCGATAACTGTTACCCGTGATACCAAAAAGAGCCTCGTTGGCGTTTTCTGTGTCAGATCTGTATCAAAGGTGATGCAGATTTGACACACTTTTTTGGTTCTGCCCTTGTCTCAGATTCCGATTCGCTGATAGTATTAAGACCAGTTCGCCTTCGGGCGTGTTGATCCGTGGAGTCCTAACCGTGTGCCTGGACAGCTTTGGGTTAGGTTCCGAGTTTTTTATGAGCATGTCCTTATGGACAAGTCAAATGGATCGAAGTCAGAGCCCTGGTTGTTAACGCAACTGGGGTTTTCTGCTTTTGGGGGTGGTTAGGTCATGATGGTGGCTCCTGGGAACGAATGGGCAAAACTTTGGCCTATCTTAGATCGATTCGGCGGTGCCGGATCGGGCTCTCTAGACTTCAGGCTGTTCTCAACGCAGCGCGGGCTACCAAGAACAGGCAGGGGGCAAAATCTGGGGGGCAGTGCGCTAAGTCTAGGGGTGACGGTGACGTCAGGTCTAGAACAATCAGGTCTAGAACAAATAGACGTACTGTAAGCTTGCAAAAATATTAGCCGATCTGAGGGACGCTGCGATCTCGGCTGGGTGATTTTCTGGGTGGAAGGGTTATGCATCAACCTATCTCGGCAGCGGGTGAGGGACATCGCTGGGTTAAAGGGCTGGGGCCATCTCGCTGATGGGGGCACCACGCTTCACAGGTTGCCAGTCAGCCTCAATGGGACTGTAGTGACAGTGACACACCACAACTTGCATGGGGCTATGGGCATTCTCGAAGACTTCGACAGACTTGACTAACCAATCCCCGGCGCGGCTGTGGGTGGTGTGGCCAGCTTCCCCGAGGTCGGCAAAGTCAGCGACTCGATCCCCGTTTTCGGGGAGTGGCCCGTTTGACCAGTCCCATTCCTCTGCCAGGATTCCGGTGAAGGAGTCTGCTGGCTGCAATCGTCGTTCTTCCCAGCCTTCGGCACCTGCCTCAGCACTAAATAGAATCCATCGCTTAGTCATAGATCGTGTCCTCAAAACTGGTTTGCTCGCCTTCAAAGATGCATTCCACTTTTAGCACGGGGTTTTTAGTGGGCTTAACCCGTTTCAGCTTCCAGCCGTACTTATCTCCCATTTTCACGCAGTCTTTTGGGTTAGCTGCGGCATGGGCGTTGAATGACTGTGAGTTTTCTTTTTCGTTGGTCACGCACGAAATCTCCATTGAAGCCTTTTAACGTCCGAGTTGCCCCAGCTGCTCGTGGCTCGCTTCGCTTTATCGCTCATGGGCTACTCTCCATCATCAGCTTGCTCGGGGGCTGGAAGTTGCCAGGGTTCGCCACCCATCTGACGGATCTGGTTCTCTAGGTAGGCGACATGTTCTTTCAGTTGATCTGGTTCAGCGTATGCACCGGTTAAATCCTGCTCT
>PXDR01000231.1 GCA_003566335.1 Cyanobacteria bacterium T3Sed10_344R1 | reverse complement strand
TCGAACCTTGAGCCAAGGACTTAGGAAGTTTGAGGCCATTTTTGAGGGATGGTCACTAGCCCAGGACTCATTTGTGTGTACTTAGTAGCCCAAGTTGGGAGAAGGGGGGCCGGATTAAAAGTCCCTCTCCCGCCCTGGGAGAGGGATTTAGGGTGAGGGCTCCAAACTGAGATGCACTCGGCAAACTTGCTGCGATCGCAGTCCATAGCCAGGCTGGAGACGGGAAGGCTTAGTCCAACCGGCGCTCAGCCTGGGGGCAGACTGCCGCCATCCTGGGTGCCGGTCATGCGAGATTTCATCGCGGCTAGCTCGGCATCAACGTCGTCGGTGCTGCCACTCTCCAGTTCAGCAAACCGGCCTTCTAGGCTGCTGCTGTTCAGTTCACCCACCGCTTCCGACTGGGCCTCTAGGTTCATCACCCGGTCTTCCATCCGCTCAAATGCTGCCATGGCCCCACTGGTACCGGGCTGGCCAATCATCTCCTGAATCTTTTGCGACGCCTGGGCCGAACGGGCTCGGGCGATGTACATATCTTTCTTGGTGCGCGCCTCAGAAATCTTGGACTCTAGCAGGCGCATGTTGTCCTTGAGCTGGGTGACCACCGTGTCCTGCTGCTGAAGCTGGGCCTTGAGGGTATTGGCGGTGTCTAGGTAAGACTTGCGGCGGGTTAGGGCTTCTTTGGCTAGGTCGTCTTCACCCTTGTCTAGGGCAAGCTGGGCGCGACCGTACCACTCGTCCGCCGTGGATTGGGCCTGGGCCTGCTGTCGCTCTGTGCGTTTTTGAGTTGCGATCGCCTGGGCCACCGCTTGCCGCAGTTGCACCAGGTCATCCTGCATGTCGGAGACCGCCTGTTGCAGGATTTTCTCGGGGTCTTCTGCCCCGCTCACCCAGCTATTCAGGGTGGCGCGAATCACCCGACTTATTCGATCCAGCAATCCCATAGCGGCCTATCCCCAACAACCCGTTGCTCTAGTTCTGGTATTTCCCTATGGATAGCAGGATAACAAGCCCGGCCTCCCTTGTGCAGGTTGTCGAGTTAGGCTGGGCGGTCATCGGTAGGGATGGCTAGGGCTAGGGCGTCTGCACCCGAGCGGAAATGCCCTGATTTTGCAGATCTTGCACCCATTGCCGGGCAGAGGCTTCACTGTCGAAAGCGCCGAGCTGGATGCGAGCGCCGTTATCAAAGTTGCGGACGTAGGCATCTCCCACGACTCCCCGAGCCGCATCCAGGGACTGATCTCCGGTGTAGTCCGCCACGACGTAATAGTTGGTACGGGGAGCCGCTGCGGTTTGGGGCGCTGGAGCGGCAGCCTGTGGAGCCGGAGCTGGAGCCGGTGCCGGTGCTGCCGCTTGGGGTGCTGGGGCTGGGGCTGCCGCTTGGGGTGCCGGAGCTGGGGCTGTGGGCTGCGGGGCCGCTGCCGTTGGGGCGCTGGTCGGTGCCGGGGCTTGGGCCGCACTATCGCCATCAGTAGCACCATCTTCCGCAGCAGCGCCCTCAGCCGCCCCGTCCGGGTCTGCTTCAGAGTCAGCGTCTGGAGCGATTGGCGCTAAGTCAGCGATGCTGAGGGACGGCACCTGGTTAGAGCCGACATCTAGCGTGGTAAGGCTGCTGAGGTTCAGCTCAACAAATTCTTTTTGGGAGAGGTCAGGGTTCAGCATCCCCAGGCCAGTGCCGCTAGGCGAGGACATGGCGGGATCATCAATTTCTGTGGGGGCGGTACCCAGCCCCAGGCTCACCAGGAGCGGATGTTGGCGCAGATGGCTGACTGCAGCGGGGTTAATCAGCAGGTAGCCTAAGCCGCCACTGCCCAGCAGCAGCAACATCAGCACCCCAATCCCCAAAGGCATAGGCAAGCCAAACAGGCCATTGTTTTGGGCAGTCGGGGGAACAGCAGCGGGCTCTGGAGGCAGGGGGCCATCCGCCAAGCTGCGCAGCAGATCGGCAGAAGACTCTAGATAGTCCTGGGGCTGAGCCTTTTGAGGGTGGGGAATCAGCGTGCTTTCGTTCGGGGCGGCAACGGGCACGGCGGCTGCATCCGCCCCGGCAGCGGCTGACGATGGGGTGATAAAGGGGTTGGGGGGTGGCGGCGGCGGGGTGGGGCGTTGGCCCTCTGCCGCTGAAGTGCTGTTGACGGCAATTAAGTCGAGGGGCCGTTTGGCTGTTTTTTTCAGCGGTAGCCGCTTGGGTTCTGGGGCGGCGTGACCGGCCCGCTGCCGTCGATAGCGCATCAGTTCGTCATCGAGGCGCACGTTCAGACTGCCTAAAGCACTTTTTAGGGGTGGCTTCAGGGCTGCGTCAGCTTCAGTCGCATGAGCTAAGCCGGTCTGGCGAGCTAAGGTGGTGGCAGGGGAGGTCATCGGCACATTACTCCTGGGCAGGATTCCAGCGGGGAGGGGAAGTCCTCCGGGAAATCAGCAATAAACTCCCTCAATATACTGATGGATGGAGAAATGTCCACTCTTTTGGGATCAGGGCTGCTGGCGTTAGCCCTGAGCGTTGGGGGAATTGGCGCAGAAATGCGATCGCAGCCCCTTGTCCTAACTGCCCAAAGCCCGTCTTTTCAGGCTCCATTTCATAAGGCTCCATCTCAATTGAGCGCGCACGGAAGGATTGAGGATGAGTAACCCGCTGGCCGCCAATAAACTTCAGGGCATCGGTCAACTGCTGCAAGGGTTGGATAAACGGGGCAGTTGGCCTGCCCGTCAGCAGCTCAGCCGGATTCAGCGGGTTTGGCCCCAGGTGGTGGGCCAAGCGGTCGCCCGCCAGAGCCAGCCCACCTACATTGAGCTAGATCGGCGGGTGCTTCAGGTGGCTGCCGCAACCCCAGCCTGGGCGCAGACCCTCACCTTTGAGCGATTGTCGATTCTGAAGAAACTCAATCAACAGTTGGGGCT
>PXDR01000281.1 GCA_003566335.1 Cyanobacteria bacterium T3Sed10_344R1 | reverse complement strand
GAGACTGCCAGTATACCTTTGTGCTACAGCACAGCCTATTGGGGCGGGTAGAAGGCGAAGGCTGGGTGGCTCCTGACTCCATTATTCAACGGTATTGGGCCTTGGGCGATCGCCAACGCCGCACCGGCTTTGAAACTCTTTACCGACTCAATCAGCAGCAGTATCATCTGTCCAGCGGTATTATGACCGGACACTACCTGACCAGTGCCATGGAAGCGACTTTACAATTACAGGGTTCGGGTACATCTGGGAGTTAGGATCGGGTTAGCCTCTAAGCATGAGGGGTGTGATCAGGGTAGGGGTGCCAGGGTGTGTCATCGACATAAATGGCTGGGCAACGATTAGGACAGCGACCTGACAATGTCTAATCAGTCTAATGTCCAACAAGTCTGACGCGAGGCTAAGACCTGGGGCCAACTGCGGTCTAACGGTTGCCTGAATGGGCATGCTAAAGATATACCCCACAGTGGTTAGCTCAAAGCTAATGGTTGATTCAAATTTAGGTATTCAGTTAGCAAATCGCTACGAACTCATAGAACCTCTCGGACAGGGGTCGATGGGGCGAGTTTACCTGGCTGAGGATACCCTGCTGGGCGGGGTCAAAGTCGCCGTAAAGTTCTTATCCCAAACCCTGCCTGGGGAAAGTCTAAGGCAACGCTTTATGCAAGAAGCGATGACCTGCGCCCAGCTGGGACAAAAAAGTATTCATGTTGTCCGAGTCACAGACTATGGCGTCAACGAAGACGGGGTACCGTTTTACGTCATGGAATACCTCAAAGGGCAAAGTTTAAGCCAGCTGATTAACCAGGAACCCTTACCCATTCCTCGGTTTTTGGGGCTGATCCGGCAACTGTGTCTGGGGCTACAGGCTGCCCATGACGGCATTATTCTGAAAGGGCAAGCCGAGCCGGTACCGATCATCCACCGGGATATCAAGCCCAGCAACATTATGATCATCCAGGATCCGACCCTGGGAGAGCTGGCAAAAATCCTAGACTTTGGCATCGCCAAGCTAGTGCAAACCGGCAGTGATCAAACCAACTGCTTTATGGGCACTCTGGCCTATGCCTCCCCTGAACAGATGGAGGGCCTAGAACTCGATAACCGTTCCGACATTTATAGCCTGGGCATCTTAATGTTCCAGATGCTGACTGGCCATTTACCCCTGCGGGCCAGCAGTCACACCTTTGGTGGCTGGTATAAAGTACATCAGCAAGATACCCCAAAGCGAATCAGTGATGTAGACAGTGACCTGAAGATCCCTAAGCTGCTAGACGATCTGGTGATGAGCTGTATGGCGAAGCAGCCTGGCGATCGCCCCCAAAACATTCAAGCTATTTTGCAGGATCTGGAGCCCCTAGAGTCTCGCTATGTCAACGGTCTCCGCATTAGCCAGCGAATTGGCACCACCCTGAACCGGGTACCGGTGACCCGCCAACCCTCCCCAGCGGAAGGGTTGGTCGAAGACCAAGCCTGTCGCCTGACCGTCTGGCCCCAAACCAAGCCTGTTGCTGAAATTGTCTTTCCTCACCTGTTGCCCAGTAGTCAGGGAAATCTAGCTACCCTGTGGGCCATGATGCCTGAAGTGGAAATTAACCGACGGTTGGTGAGTACACGCTACAACACCTTCATCTGCACCATGTCTCCCCATCCCATGATGCTGTGGTTGACTGTGTTATATAGCAGTGCCCACGGGGCTCGCTGGCTGCCCTGCTACATTGACCTCAAAACCTCCCAGGGGCAGGAAATTGCTGGTCTCCTGGGACAAAATGGCGTCTATAAGTTGCTCTTTTTTGCCCTAGAAGCCCCCCGTCGATGTGCCCATGTGCTCACCTGCACCATTGCCCCACCCCAGTGCAGTCTATTACAAGAGTGGGCGATCACAGCCCGGAGTCGCCCTTCCCTCGGAGCGATCGCTACCAGCCGAGAGCTCCTGCGCAATGAGTACCAGACAGCCCTCAGACCTCGGGTGCTGCAAAAACTAGAGTCTATCTATGTGGATACTGGCGCTAATTTGTCAGAGTAGCCCTGTCCGGACAAGGCCGATCTTCAGCCTCAGGCTTTAAAGGGGTAATTCACTGGATGAGGTCAGCATCTGGGTTAGCCCGTGGGGGCCTTCAGGGCGATCGCCATCTGATGCAATAGGGTTTCTGCGTCAAAGGGCTTGGCCAAAAAATAATTGGCACCCAGGGCTAGGGCCGACTCTTCATGGCCAGAAATGCCACTAAAAGCAATGATCGGCAACTCGGCGTTAAGCCCTCTTAGGGTTTCGATCAGAGTCAAGCCGTCAAGGATCGGCATCATGATGTCAGTGACTATCAGCTGAATATCCCCTTGGTGTTGCTGGTACAGTTCCAGGGCAGTGGCTCCATCCTGGGCCAGCAAAATGCGGTACTGGTGGCTTTCCAGTAGTGATCGCAGCATTTCGCGCACCAGGTCTTCGTCTTCCACGACCAGCACCGTCGCCCCTGGGGGACTGGAGTCATTGGCCAGGGAAACCGATGGGACATCGAGGTCGGGGGAATCCCCTGTGACCAAAGGGAAATAGACCTGAAACTCAGTGCCCTGGCCTACGTCACTAATCACTTGCAAAAAGCCGTCATTGGCCTTTACCAGAGCGTGCACCGTGGCTAAGCCCAAACCAGTGCCCTGGTCGGGGGCTTTGGTGGTGAAAAATGGATTAAACATCCGCTCTTGGATATCAGGGGGAATGCCGCCGCCAGTATCCGTCAGGGTGATGACGGCATAGGGGCCAACCCGGGCATCTAGACTTTGGGCTGCCATGGCCTGATCTACAAAAACTCGCGTAGCCGAAAGGGTCAGTGTGCCGCCTTCGGGCATGGCATCGCGGGCATTGATACACAGATTTAAGATGATTTGGTGCAGGTAGGTGGGGTCGATCAGAATGGTCCCCAAGGGCGAGGTGGTGGGGTCTGCGGGGGGCAGATCGACGCAAATTTGAATAGACTTTGGAAAACTCTGCTGCATAATCTCGATTTCTTGCTGCAGCAAGACTATGGGATCAACCGGGATGCGATCGCCGTCGGCAGCCCGGGTAACCGCCAAAATTTGCTTAACCAGCTTGGCTCCCCGTTTGGCACTCAGCTCGATCAAGTTGAGTTGTTCCCGCCCTTTGCCATCCAGCCCAGGCTGGGTGAGCCGGAGGACCTGGGCCATGGTCAAAATGGGGGTAAGCACATTATTGAGATCGTGGGCCACCCCCCCCGCCAGGGTGCCCAGGTTTTCCAGCCACTGGGAGTGGTAGAACTGGGCTTCTAGGGCTTTTCGTTCGGTAATATCCGTGGAAATGCCACAGAGGGCATAGGGGGTACCCGTGGCGTCAAACAGGGGAAACTTGATGGTCAGATAGCTATGCAAACCATCGGCCAGGGGGGCGGTGTCTTCAACTTGCAGCAGTTGGCCCGTCTCTAGCACAATGCGGTTTTGGGTAGCAAAGCCATCGGCAACCTCAGCGGGCCACACCTCGTGGAGAGTTTTGCCCACCAAATTCTCGGGGGTGGTGGCCAGCTGTTCCGCATAGCTATGATTCGCCAGCAGGTGCCGATTTTCAGCATCCAGCAGATAAATGATCGCAGGGGAATAGTCCAAAATAGCTTGTAAGCGGGCTTCGCTTTCTTCTAGCACCCCCTGTATTTGTTCCCGGGCCGCCAGCTCGCTACGGACCTGGGCATACAGTTCGGACTGCTGGACGGCGATGCCAATCTGAATGGCCAATCGCTGCAGTATAGCTATTTCCGAGGACTGCCACTGACGGGGGGCGGCACACTGGTGGGCGATCAGTAATCCCCAGAGGGTCTCCCCCTGTAAAATCGGTACCGCTAAGCTTGCTTGCACCTGGAATTGCTGCAATAGGTCGACGTAGCAAGATTCTAGGGCTGGCTGGTTAATGTCATTCAGAACCGAAACATGCCCCTGGCGATAGGGCTGGATGAAGCGATCTACAAAGCAGGGATCACCGATGGCGGTGAATTGAAGTGCGGTCCATCCATCCCCCACGGATTCCATCACCACATCCCCCTGCCAGTTGGGGCGAAATTGGAACAGGATGACGCGATCGCACGCCAGCCAGTCCCTAACCCGTTCTACCGCTGTATGGAGCACCTGATCCAACTCTAGGGATTGGCGAATTTCCTGGGCGATATCGGCCAGCAGATATTCTTGTCGGATTTGTTGCTGTAGGGCGAGTTCGGCGGATTTGCGATCGCTGATATCGTTAAATAGGATAGCCACATGGCGGTTTTCCGGCTCGCCAATCCGGAAGGCATAGACGTCATACCAGCGGTTCCAGCCAGCGGCCCGCTGCTCAAAGCGCATCGATTCCCCGGTCAGGGCAACGCTGCCATAGCGTTGATACCAGTGCTCCTCCAGTTCGGGGGCAATCTCGCGGATAGTACGACCACTCAGGGCCTCTTCTAGGGACAGAGCCGTCAACTGCTCGAACCGGGGGTTGGCTTCGAGAATGCGGTAATCGGCCGGTTCGCCGCGATCGTTCAGCAGGATTTCGGCGATGCAGTAGCCTTCGTCCATTTCATGGAAGAGGGCGCGGTATTTAGCTTCCGAGGCCTGGAGGGCCATTTCCGCCACCTGGCGATCGCGCCGCTCTTGGGCTTCTCGCAAGGCCCGCTGCACACAGGGCACCAGTCGTTCCAGGCGCTGCTTCAGCACATAGTCGGTGGCGCCATGCTTGAGGGCATCAATGGCCAGTTCTTCGCCCAAGCAGCCCGAAACCAACACAAACGGTACCTCCGGACACTGCTCCTGGGCGATGTCTAGGGCGCTTAGGCCATCAAAGTTAGGCAGGGCATAGTCTGCCAAAATTAGATTAAACGTCTCGGTGGCCAGGGCCGATTCAAACTCAGCACGGGTCTCAACCACCTGCATATCGACCATAAGGCCGCCCTCCGCCAGCAAGACACCCACCACGTCCGCATCTAGAGAATTGTCCTCAAGCAAGAGAACACGCAGGGTACTCATAGGACTACCTCCAGCAGCCCAACTTAAATATACTCACAAAAACCTCACGGGTTCCTGACCATAATCTCAAAAAGAGAATAGCTTGCTTTTTTAAATCAAGCAAGCCGATGTCGGTTTAATCACTAACGTCCCCTGAGGGCAGATTAAAACGACAAAGGGCAGGTTAAAGCCGTATTGTTGCACGGCCTTCTTCTACCCACAAATGTTAAAAAATGCCACTTTTTTGGCCTACTAGTCAGTCACAAAAAACGATAAAATGAAAGTAAAAAATTCACCTTCGCTTCTTTCCTGTCAACGGTGTCAATATTACCATCACCAGGGCAGGCGGGGTGGTCAGTGCCATCGACTAGGTGCACCTGTACAGGGTGAATGGCCTGCCTGTCCCTTAGCTACTTCCATTTTTTCAGCTGCTTAAGACTTCGTTTTACGCCCTCGAACATTCATTAAAAACAGTCGGGGTTAATCGCAATTTATGATCACAAATCTGTCCTGCGAAATTCTGTGCCGTTATCTCAATGACACAGACAAATGTCAAATCATTCGCATTTCTAATATTCCCTACTGGTTTTTCGAACGAACGGTTTTTCCAGGAAATGTCGTAATGTTTAAGGCGTTTTCGAATGCGTTGCTCGAGGTGCATACAGGGGTGTTCAGCAGTTCGATTTTGTCTGATGTTATTCCCTGCGATCGCCTTCGTAACTAACCGAGGCATATCCCCACCTCGTCTAAGTAATCCCATCCTAAGCAAGAGGTTAAGCCATTGGTACGAGATCCACTTGAAATGGAAGGAACCGTGACAGAGGCGTTGCCCAACGCCATCTTTAAAATTGATCTGGATAATAATTTTAAGGTGCTGGGCTATGTCTCAGGCAACACGAGTCTATCCCCTCCATAGGCCATTCCCAGCCATGGCACAGTCTTTACTTATAAATGCCTGGGTTAATGCGATCGCCCCCTTCGGTCAGCGCCGGTTCCGCTGGGGTGACAACAAAGTTATCTAGATTCCCCTTGAGCAAAGTCTGCTCAGACTCGCTCAGTCCAGGAATATTCAGCACATCCTCAACGGTTTCAAACGGAGCATTTTGAATGATTTTTCGAGCCAGGGTAGGGTATAACCCCGGATACCGCCGGAAGGCCATAACATTGGAGTTATTCAGGTCTACCTTGACCCCAATTTCGCCAAGTTTTTCATCGATCGGGTTACGCAGGCTTTCGGCCACCGGGTAGGCTGTAGTCCCAGGTTGGCTGAAGAAAGTTCCAGCCAGCACTGGGGGAGCAGGTCCTGGACTCAGCCAGATGAATAGCCATAATCCCAAGCCAAGAACCGCACCCAAAATTCGTTTAAGCATGGCTCAACTCCTTTGGCAATTCAGATTAAGTAAACGACTCCAGGGCAAAGAAACCCTGAGGTCCCACCGGGTACCTAGTGGGCGGGTTGGTTAACGCGGGGGGGCATCCGCCAGGGTTAAGGTGACGTTAGGCGTGTCGCTGCTTCTTCCTTGGGTAGGCTAGCCGCAGGCCCCATACACTCAAGGTCGCTGCAATGATCAGGCCCAGCCATGAGCCCCAAAATGGCAACGTCACTGTTCCCACCTGCACCGCCCAGTAGCCCAGCAATCGAGCCAGGTGCAGCACGGCCACTAGGGCAAAAATAGTTGCTGAAACCAATAGATAAGACTTTTCTCTCATGGTAGAACCTCTCATTTATTGTGTCCTCAGCTATCCGGCATAGCCGACGATCGCTATGCTTTGATCATGAACGATCGGCAGGTTTATTGACAGCAAACCGACACTAATTTTAAAGACAAACCTATTAGGGGTGCAGGAACCGCTGAAACCATTGACTGGTTATGATGGCGAATTGAGTCGCTGGGGTGCGGCACAGCCAGTCTGTGATACCAACCATCCGATCGGCTAACGGTCCCACTCCCTTGAACTCCGGTACCTCAAGTCTGAGGCCTTAAGGGTGGGGGAACTGGCTAGTTGGCATCCATCCACCTGAATAGCGCTTTACGGCCTTCTTCAACCCCTAGCACCAGGGGCGGACACAGTAACAGCAACAGCCACTGGTGAGGGGCCAGGGGGGCGGTGAAAAAGATGGTCTGCAACGGCGGCAGGGTGACAATGGCGAAAATTAGCACCCACTCTACCCCGATCCCCAGCCAGATCAAGGGATTAGTGAACCAGCCCAGGGTCCAGACAGGGGTCCCCGTGGCACGGCAGGCAAAGACGTTGCCGTTCTGGCAGGCGACGATCGCCGCTAGGGTTAAGGTGGTGGCCTGGGCGTAGATCAGCAGCACCGGGGCGGTGGCTGTATGGGTAATTAGATCGGGGGTGACGGCCTGAATCCCCCGCAGGTCATAGCCATGGCTGGCCCATACCCCAAAAAACGCCGCCATGCCCAGGGTGGCCTCCAGCAGGCCCAGCCAGCAGTAGGCCCGCAGCATCAAGGCACGATCCATTAGTGGCTTGTTTTTGGCTCGGGGCGGTTGCATCATGGTGCCGGTTTCGGCGGCCTCTGCCCCCAGGGCTAGGGCGGGTACCATATCTGTGCCCAGGTCAATGGCCAGAATTTGCATAATCACCAGGGCGGGGGGAATCTTCAGCGCCACCATCAGCAGAAAGGGCATCAGCTCCGCCACATTGGAGGCAAGAATATAGGTGATGAACTTGCGGATGTTGTGATATACAGTGCGGCCCTGCTCGATCGCCCCCACGATGGTGGCAAAATTGTCGTCGGTAAGCACAATATCAGCGGCCTCGCGGGCCACATCGGTACCGTTTAGGCCCATGGCGATACCGATGTGGGCGGAACGCAGGGCCGGGGCATCGTTGACCCCATCGCCGGTGACGGCTACCACCGCCCCAATCGCTTTGTAGGCCTGCACCAGCCGCAGCTTATGGTCCGGAGCCATGCGGGCAAACACCAGCTTCGAGCGGTACTTTAAAAGCTGTTGCAGTTGGGCGTCGGACAGATGGCCCATGGCGTCGCCGGTCAGAACCCGGGCGGGCTCATGGGTGGGATGGGGGACATCTAGCAAACCAATTTGTTGGGCAATGGCCTCCGCCGTCAGGCCATAGTCACCGGTAACCATGGTGACGCGAATCCCCGCCTGGTGGCACTGGGCGATCGCCTCCTGAACTTCCGGGCGGGGCGGGTCAAACATGGCCACCAGGCCCATGAACACCAGACCCTGTTCCAGATCCTGCGCCTTCATATCCCGTAGGGTTTCTCCCCCGGGCCGCAGGGCCAGGCCCAGCACCCGAAACCCCTGCCGGGCCAGGGTATCGTTGGCCGTCACCACCTGTTGCCAGTCATCGTGGTTGAGGGGCTCGATGTGACCACCCCGCAGCATACTGGCACAGTGGCGCACCACCTCCAGGGGCGCTCCTTTTGTAAACGCCATGTGGGAAGACTGCTCCGGCAGGATAGCCGCCCCCAGGTCGCCGGACCAGGCTAGCACCACGGTCATCATCCGGCGGCGAGAATCGAAGGGAATTTCCCGCTGGCGGGGGTAGCGCTTTTGCAATTCCTCCAGGTTAAGGCCAGCCTTGGCGGCAGCGACAATTAACGCCGCTTCCGTCGGATCGCCCATCTCCTGCCAGCGGCTGGGGGTAGTGAGATGAATCAGCCGGGCATTGGAGCAGAGGGCAGCTCCGGTGAGCAGTAGATGGGCTTTCCAGGTGAGGGGAGAGTCGGTGGGCAGATGGACCTGGCCCACGGTAGGGTCGTAGCCTGCCCCGGTGACGCGAATTTCCCCCGGCAGTAGGGCTTGATCCTCGTCTAGAACAGCAGGAGCATTGGGGTCTGGCGGTAGCCAGAGATAGCGGACAGTCATTTCATTTTTAGTCAGGGTGCCGGTCTTATCAGTGCAAATCACGTCCACCGCACTCAGGGTTTCCACCGCCGATAGCCGTCGTACCAGCGCATTACGCCGCACCATACGCTGCACCCCAATGGCCAGGGAGAGGGTGACGGTGGGCAGTAGCCCCTCGGGCACCAGGGCCACAATGATACCAATGGCGAAAATAAAGCTTTCCCTCAGCTCCATACCCACCAGCCAGGAGGTTAGCAGAAAGATCAGCCCTCCCATAGCCAGGGCGATCGCCGTGATCACCCGCACCATGTGGCTCACCTGCACCTCCAGGGTACTGGGCTCTGGCTGAATACCGGTCGTGAGGTGAGCCACATGGCCAAATTCGGTGTGGGTGCCGGTGGCATAGACCACAGCGATACCCCGGCCCGCCGCTACCGTGGACCCGGCCAGCACCAGGTTGGCAATGTCGGCGGGGTTAGTGTTTTCGTGCTGGGGGTGCTCCCCCTGGCGCTCCAAGAATTTGCCGCCCCGCACCGAGCGGGTTTCCCGCTGGCGGACAGGGTGGGGGTTGCGGGCCACGGGCAAGGATTCTCCGGTGAGGACGGACACATCTAGGTAGAGACTTTCGGCACTCACCAGACGGGCATCGGCGGAGACGCGATCCCCCTCCTCCAGGTGAATCACATCCCCTCGCACCAGCTCCCGGGCAGGAATTTGCCGCAAGTCCCCCTGCCGTAGCACCCGCACCTGGCTAGGCAGCACATTTTTGAGCGCCGAGAGCGCCTGCTCAGCCCGAAACTCTTGCCAGAAACTGAATATGGCGTTGATCCAGATAACAGCCCAAATGGCCCAACCCAGGGCGGCGGTGTGGGAAATAAATGCCAGAATACCTGCCACCCACAGCAGCAGGGCCATAAAGTGGGTCAG
Organism: Cyanobacteria bacterium T3Sed10_344R1; assembly: GCA_003566335.1. Taxonomy (GTDB): domain Bacteria; phylum Cyanobacteriota; class Cyanobacteriia; order Phormidesmidales; family Phormidesmidaceae; genus PXDR01. The sequence continues at coordinate 3,075 of PXDR01000281.1, read as the reverse complement.
TTGGTCGGTAAAGCGTAGCCACAGGGGTCGTTGGGGTGGTTTCGGCAGCTCGTTGGGGCCAAACTGAGCCAGCCGTTGCTCGGCTTCGATATTGGGTAATCCTTGGGGATCTGTCCCGAGGGCGGCATAAACAGCGGCGATGGGAAGAGTCCAGATTGGTCGGGGAAAACTATCCATGGCAAAGATATCGTGTCAAGCCTGGGGATAAAAGTCGGTGACCAGCACCATGGCATGGGAGATCCCGCCGTCGGGTGGGCTGAAGCCGCAGGGGTAATTCCTAGGAATTAAGCGGGATGTCTGGTTGGCTCAACCCATTGGAGTAACGAACGCATATCCTGCAATAACCAGCGCAACCCCGTCACCTGCCCTTGGACGTCGACTATCGGGGTAACGGTTGCCAGAACCGGTAGGGGATTGCCCCGATGGGGTTGCAGGGTGACCCCCCAACTCGAGGAGCAGCTTAACCGAGCTAGGTGAGTTTGAAAGTCGCGGCGCTCCGCCGCTAAAACAAAACTGGATAGGGATTGATGAATAAGGTCTTGGGGCTCGACCCTTAGCAGCTTTGCCGCCGCCTGGTTGGCCTCTTCAATGGTGCCATGGCGATCGCTGACCAGATCATTCACGGGGGCAAACTGAAACAGATCTCGATAGCGATCGCGCTCTGCAACCAGAACTTCTTGGGCTGCTCGCAAGTCTTCCTGGGTCTGGCGCAATCTGTCCAGGGCCTGGCGGAGTTGCCGGTTTGTAGCGGTGAGTTCAGCAATTTTTTCGGGGGTTGGCTGCTGCTCAACCTGGGCAGCCACCAGGGACGAGTACATGGGGTTGAGCCGATACCCCACCCGATGCAAGGTTTCAATCAAATCCTTGGGGGCCGTAGCCGCCGATAGTTTATGCCGCAATTCTTTGATGTGGTAACGCACCACCTCTTCCCCAGGCGCATCCGTCGACTGCCAGGCATGGTCGAGCACCGCCCGAGCGCTAAAGACCGTTTGCGGATTACGAAAAAACAACTCTAGAATGCTGTACTCCTTTGGGGTCAACGACAGGGGTTGATCGCCATAGGTGACCCGCCGACTACTGGGTTCCAGCGACAAGTGCCCCCAGGTCAGGACTGGTTGCAGATTGCCGCCCTTCCGACGCAGCAGCGCCTGTATGCGGGCTATCAGTTCCTCCGCATCAAAGGGCTTCATCACATAGTCATCGGCTCCGGCGTTCAGCGCTTCCGCTTGCCGATGTCCCTCCTTGCCCTGCCCCGTCAGTAGCAGAATGGGCATCTGCCGCTGCTCGTCCCGCAACCGCTGGCACAGGTTTAGGCCATCCATCCCGGGTAACACCACATCCAGCACCAGCAGGTCGTAGTCGTAGGCAGACACCAGTTCCAACCCAATCTCAGCATCGCTGGCCATGTCAACCGAGTAGGCGTAGCTGGTCAACAAATGGTTTAGGGATGCGGCAACGATCGGATCGTCTTCGACAATCAAAATTTTCACGACGCTTCTCCGTAGTGAAAGAGTCGATTATTTTATTATTATCGACTCTTTCACCAGAGCTTTCTATTAATTTTCTTAGACGTAGATTTTAAACCAGCAAATCCTGCATAGGCCAGGGGCTAAAATCCGGTCCTTGCCCTAAGTTTCGGCTTCTAGTCCCTGACTGATATGTCTGCCATTACCGGCATTGTGGGCATAGCCTGATCCTTTCAGAATATGCTTCATATTTTTATTGCATACTTATTTAAAGGGCATCTAGCATCCAAGAAAATCACAGTTCCTCACAAATTCCTCACAACCCTCCCTTAAAGATAGGGGAAGATTCAAATAGGTTTTGGCTATCAACCCTAGGCCTGCAGCTGAATGCATCCTACTTTTGCAGAGAGCTAGAGCACTTTTTAGGCTTAACCGTCCACACAACATCTTCAGGCTTCTATAGCAATCCTGCATGAATCTACTCAGACTGCTAGTAAGACCAAAATCAAGTTGTCAAGTTCTGGCCTAGATCAATAATTATAAATACTTATTAAAACCATAGAGGATTTAAGATGGGGAATCTGTTTGATATTGAACAAAGACTAGAGGAAAAGAGCAATAAGGTGATGAACCCTGATCAGTTTGAACAGGTGGTTAAAGCCATAGTAGACGGTAAGTATTCCTGGGCATGCGTGCTAATCCTGCGCTTTGCAGGATACAACCCGGCCCACTATATTCCCTATCGCACCTATAAGCGCTTGGTTCAAAGCGACCGCTCAGGCCAACCTGCTAGCCCAGCCTCCACCACCGCACCACAGCCCCTGCAGCCACCCTCTTTATCGGCGTCCTGATTCCAGAGGCTGTTTAACGGCCCAGGACAGCGGTGCCCTCATAGAAATAGAGCCCCGCAATACAGCCGGTCATTAGGGTGGCCAAAGTACCGGCCCACAGGGCTTTCCAGCCTAGTTCACTGATGTCTTTACGCCGGGACGGAATAATCCCCGACAGCCCCCCACAAAAATGCCGACCGAGGGCACATGGGCAAAGCCACAGAGCACATAGCTCACGATCACCAGGGCGCGGATCGTTGCTACCGTAGGGTGGGCATTGTCAACCTCTGGGAAAATGTTTGCCAGCAAGCCCTAAATAAATGGCGAAAGGTGAGCATAGGAAACGTAGGGTGCATCCCAGTTTTGCAGCCCACTCCCAGAGAAGCCGCTTCGCGTCTACACCCTAAATCCTTTTCCCAGAGCGGGCTACCGTGTACACACATCTTGGCCCTCTCCCCTAAGCCCTCTGGGCAGGCTACACCAACGGTCCCCCTCTCCCCAAAATGGGCTTAGCTTGTTTCCCGCAGGGTGGGCCAACTTACAAAAGGGGGATACACCTGGAAACGTAGGTCCTGTGACAGGTCGCCCAAATGCCCCAAGATTGTTCTTTATAGAGTTTTAGATAAAGACAGAACGTATCTAGGAGGGAATGTACAGCACCGGGTGCCAACTCTGGCGCAACACCTCCCGAGCTAGGCTAGGGGCCGACCACTTAAACAGTCCTCCACCATCGCTTGAACAAATGGCGATCGCCCCAATGTCATGCTTTTCGGCTACAG